>NZ_JBEOPQ010000087.1:0-15563 GCF_040310285.1 Pseudomonas sp. HY2-MNA-CIBAN-0224
AGCTTGCCTCGCGATCTTTAGATCTTTTAAAAGATCGCGAGGCAAGCTCGCTCCTACAGAACAAAAATAAAGGAGAGCGCCATGCGCCCTGTCATTTTGCGTCGTGGTTTGGCCACATTGCTGGCTGCAGCCGTGTCATTAGGCGTGGCACTGCAAGCCCAGGCCGATACCGTACGTATTGGCTACCAGAAGTACGGCACGCTGGTGCTGCTCAAGGCCAAAGGCACGCTGGAAAAGCGTCTGGCCGATCAGGGCGTGGACGTGCAATGGACTGAATTTCCGGGCGGCCCACAGTTGCTGGAAGGCCTCAACGTAGGCTCCATCGACTTCGGCGTGACCGGCGAAACCCCGCCCGTGTTTGCCCAGGCTGCCGGTGCCGACCTGCTCTACGTCGCGTACGAGCCGCCAGCGCCGACCAGCGAAGCGATTCTGGTGCCCAAAGACTCGACCATCACCTCGGTCAAAGACCTCAAAGGCAAAAAAGTTGTCCTCAACAAAGGCTCCAACGTGCACTACCTGCTGGTGCGCGCCCTTGAAGACGCCGGCCTGAAATACACCGACATCCAGACCGTCTTCCTGCCGCCAGCGGACGCCCGTGCCGCCTTTGAGCGTGGCAGTGTCGATGCCTGGGTCATCTGGGACCCGTACCAGGCCGCCGCCGAGCAACAACTGCACGCCCGTACGCTGCGTGACGCGACCGGCATTGCTGACAACCACCAGTTCTACCTGGCGACCAAACCGTTTGCTGAAAAGCACCCCAAAGTCATCGAAACCCTGATCGAAGAAGTGCGCAATGTCGGTGAGTGGGCCAAGGCACACCCTGACGAAGTGACCCAGCAGGTTGCTCCGCTGCTCGGCCTGCCGGTCGATATCACCGAAACCTCGGTGAAACGCCAGGGTTACGGCGCGCAGTTCCTGACCCCGGAAGTGGTCAACGCGCAGCAAAAAATTGCCGACAGTTTTTACCAGCTCAAGCTCATCCCCAAGCCGTTGACGATTAAAGACGTGATCTGGACGCCGCCCGCCACCGCGGCCACAGCCCCTTAATGCTTGCCGTATCCCTTTAGGAGACCACTCCATGAGCCTCAACATTTTCTGGTTCCTGCCTACCCACGGAGATGGCCATTACCTTGGCACCTCCGAAGGCGCTCGCGCGGTTGATCACGGTTACCTGCAACAAGTGGCGCAAGCCGCAGACCGCCTGGGTTTTGGCGGGGTACTGATCCCGACTGGACGCTCATGCGAAGACTCCTGGCTGGTGGCCGCCTCGCTGATCCCGGTGACCCAGCGCCTGAAATTCTTGGTAGCCCTGCGCCCCGGCATCATTTCGCCCACCGTGGCGGCGCGCCAGGCGGCGACCCTGGACCGACTGTCCGGTGGCCGTGCCCTGTTCAACCTTGTCACCGGCGGTGACCCGGACGAACTGGCCGGTGACGGCCTGTTCCTGAGCCACGAAGAGCGCTACCAGGCCTCGGTGGAATTCACCCGCATTTGGCGCCGCGTACTGGAAGGCGAAACCGTTGACTACGACGGCCAGCACATCCAGGTCAAAGGCGCCAAGCTGCTCTACCCGCCGATCCAGCAACCGCGTCCGCCGCTGTACTTCGGTGGCTCGTCAGAAGCGGCGCAAGACCTGGCCGCCGAACAGGTTGAAATGGTCCTGACCTGGGGCGAGCCGCCGGCTGCGGTCGCAGAAAAAATCCAGCAAGTGCGCGACAAAGCCGCCAAGCTCGGCCGCACCGTACGCTTCGGTATTCGCCTGCACGTGATCGTGCGTGAAACCAACGAAGAGGCATGGAAAGCCGCCGACAAACTGATCTCGCACCTGGACGACGACACCATCGCCCGTGCTCAAGCATCACTGTCGCGCTTTGACTCGGTAGGCCAGCAGCGCATGGCCGCGCTGCACGGTGGCAGCCGCGACAACCTCGAAGTCAGCCCTAACCTGTGGGCGGGCGTGGGCCTGGTTCGCGGCGGCGCGGGCACGGCACTGGTCGGCGACGGCCAAACCGTTGCAGCGCGGGTCAAGGAATACGCAGACCTTGGCATCGACACCTTTATTTTCTCGGGTTATCCCCACCTGGAAGAGTCGTACCGCGTGGCTGAACTGCTGTTCCCGCACCTGGACATCGAGCGCCCGGAACTGCCGAAAAGCGCCGGTTACGTGAGCCCGTTTGGCGAAATGGTCGCCAACGACATCCTCCCTAAAGCTGCGTCGCAGAGCTGAGGCGAGCATGAGTACGGCAAAGGCTACAAGCCTTCATAAAATCGCCCACACGTTTGCCCCCTGGGCATTGCCCGTGTTGCTGTTGGCGGTGTGGCAGTTGTCGGTGTCGGCGGGCTGGTTGTCGACGCGGATCCTGCCCTCACCCATTGCAGTGATTGAAGCGGGCGTGGAGTTGGTGCGCAGTGGCGAGATCTGGAAACACCTCGCCATCAGCGGCTGGCGTGCCGGTGTGGGCTTCGCGATCGGCGGCAGCATCGGCCTGGCGCTGGGCTTTATCACCGGCCTGTCGAAGTGGGGCGAGCGTTTGCTCGACAGCTCGGTGCAAATGATCCGTAACGTGCCGCACCTGGCGCTGATCCCGCTGGTGATTTTGTGGTTCGGCATCGACGAGTCAGCGAAGATTTTTCTGGTGGCGTTGGGCACCTTGTTCCCGATCTACCTCAACACGTATCACGGCATCCGCAACGTCGATCCGGCGCTGGTAGAAATGGCGCGCAGCTACGGCTTGTCGGGTTTCAGCCTGTTTTGGCAAGTGATCCTGCCGGGCGCGCTGCCGTCGATTCTGGTTGGCGTGCGCTTTGCCCTGGGCTTTATGTGGCTGACGCTGATCGTGGCTGAAACCATCTCCGCCAGCTCCGGCATTGGCTACCTGGCGATGAACGCCCGGGAGTTCCTGCAGACCGACGTGGTGGTCTTGGCCATTGTGATGTACGCGATCCTCGGCAAGCTGGCAGACACTGCCGCTCGAGGTCTGGAACGTGTCTGGTTGCGCTGGCACCCGGCTTATCAAGTGCCAAAAGGCGGTGCCGCATGACAGCTCAACAACCTCCGCATTTGCGTCAGGGCATCCCGCTGGTGGTCAAGGGCCTGCAAAAAGCCTTTGGCGATCGTCTGGTGCTGCGTGGCATCAACCTGCACATCCCGGCAGGCCAGTTTGTCGCCATTGTGGGCCGCAGCGGTTGCGGCAAAAGCACCTTGATGCGCCTGCTGGCCGGGCTTGACCAGCCCACGGGCGGCGAACTGCTGGCCGGCAGCGCGCCGCTGCAAGAAGCCCGTGAAGACACCCGCTTAATGTTTCAGGAAGCGCGCTTGCTGCCCTGGAAAAAAGTCATCGACAACGTGGGCCTTGGCCTCAAAGGCGACTGGCGGCCAAAAGCCCTCAAGGCGCTGGAAGAAGTCGGCCTGGCCGAGCGCGCCAATGAATGGCCGGCGGCCTTGTCGGGCGGGCAAAAACAGCGTGTAGCGCTGGCCCGCGCCTTGATCCACCAACCGCGTTTGCTCTTGCTGGACGAGCCCTTGGGTGCACTGGATGCGCTGACCCGCATCGAGATGCAACAACTGATCGAACGCCTGTGGCGCCAGCATGGCTTCACCGTATTACTGGTGACCCATGACGTCAGCGAATCGGTTGCGATTGCTGACCGGGTCATCCTGATCGAAGACGGTGAAGTGGGGCTCGACCTCACCGTCGAACTGCCGCGCCCTCGGGTGCGTGGTTCACATCGACTGGCGGCACTGGAAACCGAAGTGCTTCACCGAGTGCTCGCTTTACCTGGCTCACCACCTGAGCCAGACCCTGTTGCACCGCTGCCGACGCAACTGCGTTGGGCGCTTTAAACCTACTTTTCTCAAGACAGGAATCGACACCATGACCATCAAAGCCATCAACGTTCGTAACCAATTCAAAGGCCACATCAAAGAAATCGTCCTGGGCGACGTACTGTCCGAAATCGACGTACAAACCGCCTCCGGCATCGTCACCTCCGTCATCACCACCCGCTCGGTCAAAGAGCTGGAACTGGTGGTCGGCAGCGAAGTGATCGCCTTCGTAAAATCCACCGAAGTGTCCATCGCCAAGTTGTAACCCATGCCAAGACCCACAACCCCGAAAGGCGCGAGCCCTTCGGGGTTTTCTTTTTTAAAGATCAAAAGATCGCGAGCAAGCTCGCTCCTACAGAGGGTTGTCGACATATTCAGATTCACAGCCGTACAGGTCGTTTGCGTGCCCATGCCTACTCTTTGTTTTTAGTGTTTATCTAAGGGCAAACGGATGTCTTGGACTGCGCAGGCCTGTCGATTGCGAAAAGGTAGGTATGGCGAGTTCGGCCGTATCTACGCAATTACCACAGTGGTTAAAAACAGAAAGCCGATCTTCAACGATTTCGGTTTGAGCCGTTTGTTGATAAATGAGCTCAGGCGTACCCACGTAGAAGGCTTGGTGAATTCCCTGGCGTGGGTCGTGATGCCGGATCATTTTCATTGGCTGATCGAGCTTCAAAAGAGCCCGCTTTCAATCGTCATGCAGCGCACAAAATCACGCAGTGCACGTGCCATCAACGCTGCGTGTGCGAGTTCTGCTCAATGCTGGCAAGCGGGCTATCACGACCGCGCCATTCGCTACGACGATGACTTGCAAAGCATTGCCCGCTATATCGTTGCCAACCCTTTGCGGGCAGGCTTGGTCAAGCGCTTGGGCGACTACCCTCACTGGGATGCCATCTGGCTATAACCGCACACCAAACTGTAGGAGCGAGCTTGCTCGCGATCATTTGATCTTGACGTTACTTACGCCAAACACTCACCAGCCATGGCTGTTGGTCGCGGGGCAGGCCGGTGGGGCGGTAGTAGTGTTCCAGCTCGGCAAAACCCGCTGCTGTGAGCAGCGCACGCCAGTGTTCGAGGTCGTGATACGCGCCGTAGCGCTGGCCATTCCAGCCTTCGCGGTTGTCGCCGCGCGGGTTGGAGCTGAGCAGAACACCGCCCGGTTTGAGGCTGGCGTGCAGTTCACTCAGCACGCGCTCAAGCGCTTGGGTCGGGACATGAAATAACGAGGCGTTGGCGAAGATGCCGTCAAAGCGCTCAGCCGGCAGATCGAGCTTGAGAAAGTCCTGGTGCCACACTTCGCAGCCGCTGTCTTCGCGGGCCATTTGGGTGAAGCGCTCGGTGCCGTCCAGGCCGATGGCGACATGCCCCAAGCGGGTGAAGGCTTGCAGGTCGCGGCCAGGGCCGCAGCCGAAATCCAGAATCGTGAACGGCGCCGCGCCCTGAAGGTGGCGCAGCAAGGCGTCGATGTTCTGGCTGACGTCGTGGTCGCGCGTGCCTTCGCGAAAGCCTTCGGCACTCTGCTGGTAATGCGCCAGGGTAGTGGCAGCAATCTGTTCGAGGGTGGTGGGGTCCAGGGTCATTGCAGGCTCGGTCGGCGGCGGTGTTGCCGCCGACTATACCTCAGCGTTTGTTCAGCACACGCGCCAAACGATCGCCGCCGAGCTGAATCACAGCCACCAGCACCACCAACAAAACAATCACGGTGAGCATCACCTGGGTGTCAAAGCGCTGGTAACCGTAGCGGTAGGCAATGTCGCCCAAGCCCCCCGCACCAATCGCCCCGGCCATGGCCGAAGAGTTGATCATGGTGACGATGGTGATGGTAAAACCCCCGACAATGCCCGGTAACGCTTCTGGCAGCAGCACGTGCCAGATGATGTGATGCCGCTTGCAGCCCATCGCTTGGGCGGCTTCGATCAGCCCATGATCCACCTCGCGCAGGCTCACTTCGGCAATGCGCGCAAAAAACGGTGTGGCGGCAATGGTCAGCGGCACGACCGCCGCCCACACCCCGTAAGTGGTGCCGACAATCAGCCGGGTAAACGGAATGAGCGCCACCATCAAAATCAGAAACGGGATGGAACGGAACAGGTTTACAAACGCGCCCAGGGCTTTGTTCAGCGCCGGGGCTTCATAGATGCCGCCCTTGCCGCTGGTGACCAGAATCACCGCCAGCGGAATGCCCAGAATCAACGCAATAAGTGACGACACGCCGACCATCAAAAAGGTGTCGATCACGCCCTGCCATAAACGATCAAACCCCATAGCCCAGCACCTCGACTTGTTGTGCCCATTGTTCAGCGCGCTTGCGCAGTTCTTCTGCCCCCAGTGAGGCGCTGGTCACGCTGAGCAGCAGTTGCCCCAGGGCATGGCCCTGGATCTGCTCGACGCCGCCATGGAGCAAACGCACCTGGCCGCCTAGCGCGTTAAACAGCGCGCCCAGATCAGGCTCCTGGGCCTGACCGCCGGTAAAGCGCAGACGCAGAATCACGCTCGATTGCGACGACTGGGGCGTTGCGCTGATGCGCTGTTGCAGCGCCTCGGGCAGGTTGTCTTGCAGGGGTGCGAGCAAGGTTTTGCTGACCTCGTGTTGCGGGTCGCCAAACACTTGCCACACCGGGCCTTGCTCCACGACACGGCCTTGCTCCAGCACCACCACGCGGTGGCAAATGTCGCGGATCACCGCCATTTCGTGGGTGATGAGGATGATGGTCAGGCCCAGGCGCTGGTTGATCTCGCGCAGCAAGCCGAGGATCGACTGGGTGGTTTCCGGGTCGAGGGCCGAGGTGGCCTCGTCGCAGAGCAAAATCTGCGGGTCGTGGACCAGTGCGCGGGCAATGCCCACACGCTGTTTTTGCCCGCCGGACAGTTGCGCCGGGTAAGCCGTGTGCTTGCCTTGCAGGCCCACCAGTTCCAGCAGCTCGCGGACTTTCTGTTCGCGTTGCGGCTTGGGCACACCCGCTACCTTGAGCGGCAGCTCGACGTTCTGCCACACGGTCTTGGCCGACATCAGATTGAAGTGCTGAAAGATCATGCCGATCTGGCGGCGCAACCCCACCAGCTTGTCTTCGTCAAACCCGCCGATGTCGATTTGATCAATCAACACCCGCCCGCTGCTGGGCTGCTCAAGGCGGTTGATGGTGCGAATCAACGACGATTTACCGGCGCCGCTGCGGCCAATAATGCCGAAGATTTCACCGCGTTGAATCGCCAGATCAATGCCTTTGAGGGCGTCTACCGGGCCTTGGCGGCCGTCATAAGTTTTGCCCACGCCAATAAAGCGCACGTGGGCGTTGGTCAGCTCCGGGTGCAGTTCGGTACGAACGGCATCGGGCTGCGGCTCGTCGAGCCGGGCGCGATCAAGGGCCAGGTTCATCGTCAGTTCTTCCAGCCAGGTTGGTACAGGGTGCCGTAGGTTTTATCCAACGAGGCTTTGACCACCGGTGAGTGCTGGTAAATGTCGATGAACTTGGCCAGGCGCGGGTCGTCTTTGTTCTTGGGCTGGATGACGAACTGAATCACGTATTCCGGGTGGTCGATGCCGTCGAACAGGATCGCGGAGGTGGCATCGAAGGTTTTGGCCAGGCGGATGTAAGCCGGGTAGCCCTGCACCAGGTCGGCATCGTCGTAGGCGCGCACCAGTTGCACGGCTTCAACCTGCAAGATTTTCAGTTTTTTCGGGTTGTCGGTGATGTCTTCTTCGGTGGCTTTGTAACCCACGCCGGGCTTGAGCGTGATCAGCCCGGCCTTGGCCAGCAATTGCAGGCCACGGCCACTGTTGATCGGGTCGTTGGCGATGGCCACGGTGGCGCCGGTGGGCAGCTCATCAAAGCTTTTGTACTTTTTCGAATACAGGCCCACGTTGTTGATCACGCCCGGGGCGTACGGCACCAGATCAAAGCCGCTGGCGGCCTTGGCGTTCTCCAGAAACGGGATGTGCTGGAAGTAGTTCACGTCAATGTCACCGCTGGCGAGGCTGACGTTGGGGGCGATCCAGTCGGTGAATTCCACCAGTTCAACTTTCAGGCCTTGTTTGTCCGCTTCAGCCACAGCGGCTTCCAGCGGAATGGCGAAGGCGGCGGTGGTGCCGACCTTGAGCGGTTTTTCGGCGGCGAAGGCAAGGCTGCTGAACAGGCCGAGCGCGAGAACCAGAGCGTGTTTTTTGTTCATGAAATTCATCCGGTCAAATAAGAGTTCTGTTTTTGTGGGAGCGGGCTTGCTCGCGATGGCATCGGCGCGCTGCGCCAGACAGACCGCATCTTTTGCATCGCGAGCAAGCCCGCTCCCACAAGGGAGTCAGGCGTTGTGTCTAAAAGAAGCGCCGGTATGCCGTTCAGGCAGGTGCGCGTCGCCTTCGACAAACAGTTTTTGCCGCAGGCTGCCGCTGTCATAGGCGGTTTTGTAAGAGCCCCGGCGTTGCAGCTCGGGGATCACTAAATCAATGAAGTCGGCGTAGCTTTCGGGCGTGACAATGCGGGTCAGGTTGAAGCCGTCCAGGCCGGTTTGTTCGATCCACGACTCCAGCTCATCGGCAACCTGTTCGGGGGAGCCGACCACGGTGATGTAGCGCCCGCCCAAGGCGTGTTGTTCGAGCAACTTGCGGCGTGTCCAGTCGTTGTTTTGCAGCACTTTGGTCGCGGACTGGATGGCGTTGCTTTTCACGTACTGGATCGGCTCGTCCAGCTCGTAATCAGCAAAGTCGATGCCGGTGGAGCTGGAAAAATGCGCGACCCCGGCTTCGGCGCTGGCGTAGGCCAGGTATTCCTCACGCTTGGCCAGCGCCTGGGCTTCGGTCGGCGCGACGATCACGTTCAGGCCCATAAACACTTTGATGTCATCCGGATTGCGGCCCGATGCAGCCGCGCTGGCGCGCACCCGGTCGACCTGGAGTTTGGTCGCGGCCTTGGTCTGCCCGCTGATGAACACGCATTCGGCATGGCGCCCGGCAAAGGCCAGCCCACGGTCCGAGCTGCCCGCCTGAAACAACACGGGGGTGCGCTGTGGCGACGGCTCGCAGAGGTGATAACCCTCGACCTGATAGAACTCGCCCGCGTGTTTGACCTTGTGCACTTTGTCGGGCTGGGCGTAGATGCGCTGCGTCGGATCGTTGAGCACGGCGTCGTTTTCCCAGCTGCCTTCCCAGAGTTTGTAGAGCACCTCCAGGTATTCGTCTGCCTGGTCGTAACGGCGGTCGTGTTCCACTTGTTCGGTCAGGCCCATGGCCTTGGCGGCGCTGTCCAGGTAGCCGGTGACGATGTTCCAGCCCACTCGGCCACGGGTCAGGTGGTCGAGGGTCGACATGCGCCGCGCGAACAGATACGGCGGCTCGTAGGTGAGGTTGGCGGTCAAGCCGAAACCGAGGTTTTTGGTGACGGCGGCCATGGCTGAAACCAACAGCAATGGGTCGTTGACCGGCAACTGGATGGATTCTTTAAGCGGAACATCAACCGATTGTTGATAAACGTCGTAAACGCCGACGATATCCGCGATAAACAGCCCGTCAAACAGCCCGCGTTCCAGCAGTTGCGCCAGCTCGGTCCAGTATTCCAGGGTGTTGTAGCGCGTGGAGGTGTCGCGCGGGTGCGTCCACAACCCGTGGTTGATATGCCCGATGCAGTTCATGTTGAACGCATTGAGCAGGATTTTCTTTTTGCTCATCAGATGGTCCCCCGCAGCGGTGGGTTTTCACTGTTGAGGTAGTAGTTACCGACAGCGTGGTACTTCCAGCGCACCTGGTCGTGCAGGGTGTGCACGCGGGCGTTGCGCCAGTGGCGGTCAAGGCCGTACTCGGCCAGGGTGGCCTGGCTGCCGGCCAGTTCAAACAAAGTGCTGGCCGCGCTCAGAGCCACTTCGGTGCTGATGGCGCGGGCTTCGGCCACAGCAATCGAGGCGGCTGCGACGGTGCTGGCGGTGGTGTTGGTCTGGGCGATGTCGAGGAACTCGCCGCTGCGCTCCAGCAAGGCTTCAGCCGCATGCAGGCGCACGCTCAACTGGCCGAAGCTTTTAAGGCTGAGCGGGTCTTCGCTGGCAATGTCGGTGGTGGCGTCGATCCAGGGCCGGGTTTTGTGGCGCACAAAGTTCAGCGCGTCTTCAAAGGCGGCGCGGGCGATACCGGTGTCGATGGCCGCGTGCAGAATCTGCGCCAGCGGGCCGACCGGGGTCGGGCGTTCAAACGCACTTTGAAACGGGATCACGTCATCGCTGGCAACAAACACGTTGTCGAACACCACCGAGCCGCTGCCCGTGGTGCGCTGGCCGAAGCCGCTCCAGTCGTCGATCACGTTCAGGCCGTCGCTGTCGCTGCGCACAAACGCCAGGTGCTGCACGCCGTGGTCATCTACAACCGAGGTCGGAATACGCTGCGCATACAGCGCGCCGGTGGCGTAGAACTTGCGGCCGTTGATGCGATAGCCGTGTTCGGCCTTGGCCAAATGCGTGGTGCGATCGTGGGCGGTTTTGGTGCCCAGTTCGGCCAAGGCATTGCCAAAGCGCTGGCCGTTTAACACCTCGGTATAGAGCCGTTGTTTTTGCGCCTCGCTGCCGTTTACCCGGAGCACTTCGAGGGCATAGAAATGGTTCTGCGGGATTTGCCCCAGCGAGCTGTCGGCCGCTGAAATAAGGCTGACCACTTCAGCGAGGGTGACGTTGGATACGCCTGCGCCGCCATAGGCCTTGGGCACGGTGATGCCCCACAGGCCGGTGTGGGAAAACAGTTCCAGCTCATCAAAAGGCAGGCGCCGTTCGCGATCTCGCACGGTGCTTTCACGTTTGAAATGGGCGGCCAGCTCACGCGCTACGCTCAGGGCCTCGGCATCGCTCTGGATGACCGGGACCTGTTTGGATATCAGTGACATGGGTGTCTCCGTTAGATCCAGGAATGCCGTGCAGGCAAAGTGCCGTTGAGGCGATAGGCGCCGATGGCGTGGTATTTCCAGCGCACCGGGTCGTGCAGGGTGTGCACCCGTGCGTTGCGCCAATGGCGGTCCAGGTTGAACTCGGCAAGGGTGGCGCGGCTGCCCGCCAGTTCGAACAGCTTTTCACTGGCCAGTAACGACAGCTCAGTGCTCAGCGCCTTGGCTTCGGCCACGGCAATCGAGGCGCGGGCCGCAGCGGCTGCATCAATCGGTGCCGCGCTGACCTCGTCGAGCACCCGACCGGCCTTGCGCAACAGCGCTTCGGCGGCGTGCAACTCGATGTGTAATTTGCCGATGTCGGCGATCACGTAAGGGTCGTCGCTGTTGCGCTCGACCTTGGCATCTACCCAGGGGCGTGACCGTTCGCGGACAAAGCTGAGGGTGTCGGCAATGGCACCGCGCGCAATGCCCAAGTCGATAGCGGCCTGAATCAACTGCGAAATCGCGCCTTGAATATTCGGCACCTCCGCCAGGCGCCAGTTGTCGATCACCAGTTCTGCTTCAACGGCTACGTTGTTCAGCAGGACCGTGCCGCTGGCGGTGGTGCGCTGGCCGAAACCGGACCAGTCATCGACCACGCGCAAGCCCGGCGTGCCACGGCGGACAAAGGCCATGACCTGTTTGCCATCGTGGTTCAGTGCCTTGACGGCGATCCAGTGCGCAAACAGCGCGCCGGTGGAGTAAAACTTCTGGCCATTGATCACAAAATCATCGCCGTCGGCGGTGATCCGGGCTTTCAATTCGAGGGTATTTTTGGTGCCGCGCTCAGGGCCCGCATTACCTATGCGCCAGCCTTGCAGCACGCTGGTGAACAACTGCTCTTTTTGCGAAGGGCTCGCGACGCTGGCAATCAGGTTGAGCAGCCCGACCTGATTCTGCGGGATCTGCCCCAGCGCCGGGTCGGCCGCCGAGATGATCGCGAAGACTTCAGCCAAGGTCACAAACGACACCTGAGCGCCGCCAAATTCACGGGCTATCGAAATACCGCCCAAACCGCTGCGGGTGAAGGTTTCTATGAGTGACCACGGCAGCTTGCGTTGCTGATCGCGTTTTGCGGCGTGCTCACGCGCGACGTCAGCCAGGGCGTGGGCGGCTTGAAGGGCTTCGTTGTCGGTGCGCAGGACGTGCGCTGCTAACAACAGGGGCGCGACATCCAGGTCGCATTGCAGTTGTGCAGTTGCCAAGAGAGTCATTAGTTCCGCTCCTTGGCTGCACGCAATGCCCCGTAAAGGGTAATTGTGTTGCTGACCATACCTACCTCATCTTTGGAGCGCCGCTTGAGCGGCGCGATGTAAAGCAAGAGAGTCCGGTGGTCCGGTGCATATACCCTAATTGAGTATAAAAATTAAAAGAACTAACTTTTCGGAATATGGATAGATGATTCGTGCTGCCAGCCAAGGTCACTCGCGCCAGTTGGGCCGTGTTTCGGCAGCCCGCAGGATTTCGCGGGGGGCAGAGTTGATGTAACGCTTGTTGGCGCCCACCTTCAGCGTGCGGGTCGGTGCCCAGCGTGAGTTGTTGCCCACACGATCAATCACGCAGTAGGTGATTTCAAGTTTCGGGTCTTCACCGGCTTCCTGGATGATTTCAGGGGGCACGAATACGCTGACGGGCTTGTTGATATCGATGTGGCGCAACTTGGGCAGGTCGAGGCGCACGTCCCCCCAGAGCAAGGTGATTTCATCTTCGCCAGCCATGTTGCGATAAGGCTCGATAGTCAGCGGCACCCCGCGCTTCATCTGGCTGGGATTGACCCCGTAGCGTTGGATTTGCTCCGGGATCATCAAGGGCGCGAGGCCCTGGTTTTCTTCGCCGATGGCCACTCCGCCAGGGCAGTCAAGTTTGACCAGTACTTTAAGTTGCGCGGAAAGAGCAGGGCTGCTGCCAATGTGCATCACGCGATAATAAAGACGGGCGGTGCCGTTTTGAATAAAACTTTCAGGCACTCGCAGTGATACCGGTTGCCCTATATCGGCCCGGTAAAGTTGCCGTGAAGATACATAACAGCCGTCCCAGAACAATTCAATCAAGTCACCTTCTTCCATATTTATATAGGGCGCGATGCTGACAAACAGTTGTTCGGCAGCACGGGCACAAATAGTCTGCTTGTTCGATTGTGCAAGTGTGGGTGCTGCCAACTTTTGGGCGTGTGAGGTAAATGGCATAAATGTAAACTCCTGTCTAACTTTTAGGCGGCACAGAGCACGGCAATTGAGTGAGTCCGGACGGTGGCGTCCAAGGGCGCGGGTGCTGTGTTACCGGAGTAATCGGTTTAACAATCCGTGTGCACCGTTATAGCGTGTTCAATAGTGAGGTTGGGTGCGGGTGAGTCAGGTTGTTTATTAGATAAGAGTCTTGCTGCAAGAGTGTCAAGGAGCGATCTTGCAATTATTAATCTCTGAGTCATATTCAGAAAGTTCCTACTGGCAAGACGTTTAATGTGACGTGAGCGGCGGCAGTCTAGGGGGTTTGTGAATAATTAGCAGGCGAGGGAATGTGTTAAAGACGTGGGCACAAGTCGTACGTCATTTAAACCAAATGTGGATTTTTAAAAGGGGTTGGATGAATGCGCGCTTGTTACTTCAAATAATTAAAGACAACTCCTACGGATGTGCTGATGTATTCGGGCAGGTAAGTTGCAAGGGCTGAGTTGAGGCAGCGCTCTATCGAAGGGGAACCGAGGGCGGTGCTTCTTAGCAATAATTTCACACACTCTCTGCATAATACCCGCGGGAGGGGCAATCGGTTTTGCCCGCTTTGTGTTATTTAGACGTAGCAAAATTTCCTGGATGATAACGTTAATGGCCACAGACCCTCTGCAGACCTCGTCTGACCCGCGACCTTCGCGCTTTCGCTTGCGTTGGTATTCCTGGCTTTTTTTGCTGGCAGCGCTGTTCTATGGGATCGCGTCAATTCTGCATTGGGACGACCGGGGTGCTTTGTGGGTGCTGGAGCAGTTCGAGAGCCAGAACGATCAAAATGAGAGTGTCTGGCTGCCAAACTACCGCGTGGTCATTGATGGCAAGCCGATGACAGGGCTGGAGAAGGACGAGGCCTCGGACCTGTCATATAACCCCAAGACCAACACGCTGTTTTCAGTCATGGGCAAAAACCCGTTTCTGGTTGAGCTCAGCCTTGAGGGCGATGTGCTGCGCAAAATCCCCCTGGAGGGCTGGAGCAACCCTGAAGGCTTGACCGTGATGGAGAACGGCCTGCTGGGTATCGTCGATGAGCGTGATCATTTATTGACCATCGTCAAAGTCGACGCCGATACCAAGACCCTGAACATCAAGGACTTCCCCAAGTACGACCTTGGCCCTTCCAAAGATCAGAACAAAGCCTTCGAGGCCATTGCCTGGGACCCGCGCCGTCAGCAACTGCTGCTGGGTGAAGAGCGCCCACCGGCGATGTATGTGTGGAAAAGCGACGGTAGCCAGACCCTCTTGGGCAACAAGCAGAAAGTGCCGAGCGATGAGCTCGACCTGCGCAACTTGTCGGGCCTGAGCATTGACCCGCGCACGGGCCATACGCTGGTGCTTTCGGCCGATTCGCACCTGCTGCTGGAGCTGGATGAACTGGGCGAGCAGGTCAGCTTCATGACCCTGCTGCGTGGCTTCAATGGCCTCAAGAGCACCATCCCTCGGGCCGAAGGCGTGGCGATTGATAACAACGGCACCTTGTACATGGTCAGCGAGCCCAATCTTTTCTACCGTTTCGAAAAGAAAGCCAAATAGCCATGACGGATTAAGCTTGAATTCATGCAGCCGTGATATTTCATCTGGCTGATTTTTCAAGAGCTTGTCCTTATGTCGCGTGTCAGCCGTTCTACCCCGCTTTTTCTGGGCGTGTTGCTCGTGGCGCTGTTGGCCGCGGGCTTCGCGGCCCAGCATTACCGCCTGTTCGACCGAACCTGGTTCAACCTCAGCCTGCTGTGGCAGCCTGCCAACCCGAATGCCATCAACCTGGGCGATTACCGTGCGGTGCTTCAAGGCCGGGTGATTGAGGGGCTTGAAGACAATGTCTCGGCCCTGACCTACGACCCGGTGCGCAAAAGCCTGTTTACCGTGACCAATAAAAACCCGGAGCTGGTGGAGTTATCTCTGGATGGGCGGATAGTGCGACGGATAAAACTGACCGGGTTTGGTGATGCCGAGGCCATAGAGTTCATTGATGAGAACACCTACGTGATCACCGATGAATACACCCAGCGCCTGATCAAAGTGAAAATCGACGAGGCCACCCGCGAGCTCAATGCCGCAGATGCCGAGCAACTGACCTTGGGCATCAGCCCGTCGGGCAACAAAGGGTTTGAGGGGCTGGCGTACGACTCGGCAGGCAAGCGCCTGTTTGTGGCCAAAGAGCGCGACCCGATGCTGATTTACGAAGTGCGCGGCTTTCCCCATGACAACCCGCAACAACCCTATGCCACCCACGTGATTACCAACCCGCGACGTGATGCGCGGCTGTTTGTGCGTGATTTGTCGAGCTTGCAGTTCGATGAGCGCAGCGGTCATTTACTGGCGCTGTCGGATGAATCGAAGTTGCTGCTGGAACTGGACATCAATGGCCGTCCGTTCAGTACCTTGTCGCTGAAAAAGGGCCGCAATGGTCTGGAAAAGTCAGTGCCGCAAGCGGAAGGCGTCGCCATGGACGACGAAGGGACGTTGTATCTGGTGAGCGAGCCGAACCTGTTTTATGTGTTCAAAAAACCCTGAATCAACACCGTGTAGGAGCGAGCTTGCCTCGCGATCTTTTGATCTTTTAAAAGATCGCGAGGCAAGCTCGCTTCTACAAGGTTACGGGTGATTTTCTCAGGG
>NZ_JBEOPQ010000088.1:0-14687 GCF_040310285.1 Pseudomonas sp. HY2-MNA-CIBAN-0224
GGGGCAAAAAGCGTTTGGCCACTTTGCGCTTTTCAAAGTGGCACGGCGTAAGGCCGGAACCCTAAGTGGCCGTTGCCCCAGCAATGGATATGTACATAAAAACAAGAGCCCCCTCACCCTAGCCCTCTCCCGAAGGAGAGGGAACCGATTGGGGGATGCTGAAGATACTCGGCGGCCTGTTTGCTGCGCGACAGCGCGGCCCCTCCTACAGATAACGGCGTTTAAGCGTCGTCGCCGTCATCCTCGTCGCCGTCGATTTTCATGCCCAGCTCTTTGATCTTGCGGGTCAGGGTGTTGCGGCCCCAGCCCAGCAACACGGCGGCATCGCGGCGGCGGCCAGCGGTGTGTTTGAGCGCTGTCTCGATCATGATGCGTTCAAAGGTCGGCACCGCACTGTCGAGCAGGCTCGACTGGCCACGGCCCAGCGCCTGATCGGCCCATTGCCGCAACGCTTGCTCCCAGTTGGTCACCGGCGACGCGTCTTGATGCAGGTTCAGCAACTCAGGGGGCAAGTCGCTGATGTGCACTTCGCGGCCCGAAGCCATTACCGTGATCCAGCGGCAGGTGTTTTCAAGCTGGCGCACGTTGCCTGGCCACGGCAGGTTTCGCAGGTATTGCTCGGTTTCGGCTTTCAGCAGTTTTGGCTCGACCGACAGCTCTTGCGCCGCGCTGCTGAGAAAGTGCCGCGCCAGCGTCGGGATGTCTTCGCGACGATCTGACAAACGCGGAATATGGATACGGATGACGTTCAGGCGGTGGAACAAGTCTTCACGGAACTTGCCGGCCTGCACCAGGGTTTCGAGGTTCTGGTGGGTCGCGGCAATGATGCGCACGTCGACCTTGACCGGAATATGCCCGCCTACCCGGTAAAACTCGCCGTCGGCCAGCACGCGCAGCAGGCGGGTCTGGGTGTCGGCTGGCATGTCGCCGATTTCGTCGAGGAACAACGTGCCGCCGTCGGCTTGTTCAAAGCGCCCGCGACGCAGGTTGGCCGCACCAGTAAAGGCGCCTTTTTCGTGACCGAACAGCTCGGACTCCATCAGGTCCTTGGGGATCGCCGCCATGTTCAACGCAATAAAGGGCGAAGCCGCCCGCGGGCTGTGGCGATGCAGGGCGTGGGCGACCAGCTCTTTACCGGTGCCGGATTCGCCGTTTATCAGCACGGTGATGTTGGAGTGACTGAGGCGACCAATGGCGCGAAACACCTCCTGCATCGCCGGCGCTTCGCCAATGATCTCGGGGGTGGGGGCCGCTGCGGGCGCCACGGCCAGGCCTTGTTGCTCCTGGGCGTGCTGATTGGCACGCTTGACCAGCGACACGGCCTCGTCAACGTCAAACGGCTTGGGCAGGTATTCAAACGCGCCGCCCTGATAAGAGGCGACAGCGCTGTCCAGGTCGGAATGCGCGGTCATGATGATCACGGGCAGGCGCGGATGCTGTGCGCGGATCTTGGCCAGCAGGTCGAGGCCACTGGCGCCCGGCATGCGGATGTCAGAAATGATCACGTCCGGCTGCTGACGAGCCAGACGGCTCATCACCCCATCGGCGCTGTCGAAGCTCTGCGTGGTCATGCCTTCCTGTTGCAAGGCTTTTTCCAGGACCCAACGGATTGAACGGTCGTCGTCGACGATCCACACGGTTTCACTTCGGCTCATGTCGATGCGGCTCCTTGTTCCAGTGGTAGAAAGATCGAGAAGAGTGTGTGGCCAGGCTGGCTTTCACACTCGATCAATCCCTGGTGCTGACTAATGATGTTCTGGGTGATGGCAAGACCCAGCCCGGTGCCATCCGGGCGTCCGCTGACCATCGGAAAGAAGAGGGTGTCGTGCAGCTCAGGCGGGATGCCCGGGCCGTTGTCGATGATTTCAATTTTGGTCACCAGCCGATGGCGCACATGGCCGATGGTGAACTGGCGCATGGCCCGGGTGCGCAAGGTGATGCGGCCCAGGCGCAGCTCGTTTTGGGCGCTGATGGCCTGCATCGCGTTGCGCACAATATTGAGCACGGCCTGGATCATCTGTTCACGGTCGATTAGCAGGTCAGGCAGGCTCGGGTCGTAATCGCGCACCAGCGTGATGTCGCCCTGGGTCTCGGCTTCGACCAGATTGCACACGCGTTCGAGCACTTCGTGCACGTTGGTCATGGCCAGCGACGGCAGCTTGTTGGAACCCAGCATGCGGTCCACCAGGTTACGCAGGCGGTCGGCTTCTTCGATGATGACGTTGGTGTAATCACGCAGGTTTTCATCGGGCAGTTGGCGCGCCAACAGTTGCGCCGCGCCGCGAATGCCGCCCAGCGGGTTTTTGATTTCGTGAGCCAGGCCGCGCACCAGCATCTTGCTGGTTTCTTGCTTGGACAGCTGCGCTTCCTCTTTGGTGATGCGCAGCAACCGGTCGCGTGGGTGCACTTCGAGCAGCAGCATGGTGCCTGCGGTGCTCAAAATTGGCGTGACCGCGTAATCGACGGTCAGGGTCTGGCCGGTGGCTGAGGTCAGCAACGCTTCGCGCTTGGTAAACGGGTGCGCTTGTTCAACCGCCAGACGCAGCGATTGCAGAGCCTCGGTGGTCTCGGTGAACAGTTCGCTGATGAATTGCCCATGGCTGCGCTGCCCACTGATGGCCAGCAGCATTTCCGCCGCCGGGTTCATGTACTCAAGGCGCAGTGCGTCATTGAGCAACAACGTGGCGGTGGTCAGGTTGTCGAGTAACAGTCGGTGCAGGGCATCACTGATGGTCATGGGCCGATCCCGGATTGCGTGCGCGGGTGAGGCGCTGGTGCAAGGAAAATGCAAAAAACAAACCAAGGCTCCGAAAAGAAGCGCTAATTGCCTGAAATAGGGACTTGGAGGCCATCTGGATCGCGTACCGGCTCGGCCAATGAGGCTTTTTGAACCAAAGTGGGCTGGTAACGGCGTCATCGTGCAGCTATTGCACCAATATAGTGCAACTTGGCTGAATAGATTCAGTTTCTCTCAAAAGCGCCGATGTTCGGGTTTGCGGGGGGAGGCGGCGGGGGTGTGGCAGTTGGAAAACTGCCGGCGGGTTCTTGCTCGGGCAGCAGGTGTTGTGGGTTGTCGACGGGGATAATTGCCACAGCAGGTTGGCGGTTAAGTGGCGCCAGTGTCATCGGCGTGGTATTTGACGGCTCATGGGGTGTATTGCTGTAGTGAGTCGTGCCGTGATCGTCGAGGTGTTTGTACACCTGCGCGCTCGCGGGCAGTGCGAGCACGCAGAGGCTTACAAAAAAGTAGCGCACCAGTCGATTACTGCGACAGTGGCATGCCTTTACCGCCCGCATAGAACACGATCAGCTCAACGGGCTGGTTACCGCTGGTTCCACGATGTTCTGTTTGCACCACTTCGGGTAGAACCTGGCCGGGCTTGAGCAACAGTTTGTGTTTGCCGTCCCGGGTTTCTACAAATAGCTCACCCGACTTCACGTAAGCCACGTTGGGCATGGGATGTGTGTGCCAACCGAGTGCGGTATTGGCCGGGATGATGATTTTGAGAACGGTAATTTCAGGCGGTCCAAGAGGATAGGGGGCGTAAGGTGCACCATCCCAGGATTCACTGGTTTTGATCAATTGCTCGACTGTGACGCCAGGCGTTTTGCTGGTGCATCCCAACAACGTCAGGCAGGCCAGTGATAGCAGCAGGGCTTTTATTTTAAGAGTGAGCGTCATGTCGGCGTCCGTAGGGTGAGTTGCCTCAAACTACAGATCGCGCTCTAAAGTGGCTGTCAGGCGCAGGAGATATGTTCTGCGAGTTTGCGCGTATTGCCGTAAGACGTTTCGCATAAAAAAGGCCTCCCGGAGGAGGCCTTTCACATCACGCCGCTAGCGCGGGTGAGTCTGGATTAGCAGCTGTAGTACAGCTCGTATTCCAGTGGGTGTACGAAGGTACGTACTTTGATTTCTTCTTCGCTTTTCAGGGCGATGTAAGCGTCGATGAAGTCGTCGCTGAAAACGCCGCCTTTGGTCAGGAACGCACGACCTTTGTCCAGCTCTTCCAGGGCTTCTTTCAGGCTGCCGCACACTTGTGGGATCTGCTTGGCTTCTTCTGGCGGCAGGTCATACAGGTTTTTGTCAGCAGCGTCGCCAGGGTGGATCTTGTTCTGGATGCCGTCCAGGCCAGCCATCAGCAGTGCAGCGAAGCACAGGTACGGGTTGGCAGCCGGGTCCGGGAAACGTGCTTCGATACGGCGAGCCTTAGGGCTGGACACGTAAGGAATACGGATCGAAGCGGAGCGGTTACGCGCCGAGTAAGCCAGCATTACAGGGGCTTCGAAGCCTGGAACCAGACGCTTGTAGGAGTTGGTTGCCGGGTTGGTGAAGCCGTTCAGGGCCTTACCGTGCTTGATGATGCCGCCGATGAAGTACAGGGCGGTGTCGGACAGGCCGGCATAGCCTTCGCCTGCGAAGGTGTTCTTGCCATCTTTCCAGATGGACATGTGAACGTGCATGCCCGAACCGTTATCGCCATACAGAGGCTTAGGCATGAAGGTCGCGGTGCGGCCGTATGCATCGGCAACGTTGTGCACGACGTATTTCAGGGTCTGGGTTTCGTCGGCTTTCTTCACCAGGGTGTTGAACTTGACGCCGATTTCGTTCTGGCCGGCAGTCGCCACTTCGTGGTGGTGAACTTCAACGGTCAGGCCCATTTCTTCCAGTGCGCTGCACATGGAGGTACGGATTTCGTGGTCGTGGTCGAACGGTGGCACCGGGAAGTAGCCGCCTTTAACGCCTGGACGGTGACCTTTGTTGCCGCCTTCGATGTCCTGGTCGGACATCCACGAACCTTGCTCGGAGTAGATTTTGAACATCGAGCCGGAGATGTCCGACTTGAATTTGACCGAGTCAAAGATGAAGAACTCTGGCTCCGGGCCTGCGAATACGGTGTCGCCGATGCCGGTCGCTTTCAGGTGCTCTTCAGCGCGTTTGGCGATTGCACGCGGGTCACGGTCGTAACCCTGCATGCTCGAAGGTTCGATGATGTCGCACACCAGGATCAGCGTAGGCTGCTCGGTGAACGGGTCCAGAACAGCCGTGCTGTCGTCTGGCAGCAGGATCATGTCGGACGCTTCGATGCCTTTCCAGCCAGCAATGGAGGAACCGTCGAACATTTTGCCGTCGGTGAAGAAGTCTTCGTCCAACGCATCACGGGCCGGCATGGTCACGTGATGTTGTGTGCCCTTGGTGTCAGTGAAGCGCAGATCAATCCATTTAACGTCATGATCTTTGATGAGTTGAACCGACTTCGACATAGTGTCCTCCGGGGTGGCTTAGGGCTGGTAGTGGAGTAGCCCTTTAAATGTGGTTGATGCCGGCGCGAATACTCGGCCAAGGCAACCTGCCTCACAAGGGAGCAAATTGCATGCCAGTGCCCCGACTTGCCCCAATCTCAAGCAGGGCAGCCCACAAGACTACGGATTCACGGCCCTAATCGCACTCAAATGAAGCGAAATAAGGGGTTTGTGTTCCATTTTGGTGCGATGAAAACCGTTTGTACGATAACTGGTTAAACCTTGAGCAATTTCCGCTATAATCCGCGCCCCCCTTTTTTGGCAGGCTGCTCGCGCGCTGTTTTCATGAAACTAATTGTTAAAGTCTTCCCCGAGATCACTATCAAGAGCCGCCCGGTTCGGATGCGTTTCGTCCGTCAATTGGCTAAAAACATCCGTGCTGTGCTCCGCGATCTGGACCCGGCCGTGGTAGTGACAGGCGTGTGGGACAACATTGAGTTGCAAACCCGTGTGAGCGACCCCAAAGCCTTGAAGGAGATGACCGAGCGCCTGAGCTGCATGCCGGGCATCGCGCACTTCCTGCAAGTCGACGAGTACCCGCTGGGCGACTTCGATGACATCGTTGAGAAGTGCAAACTGCACTACGGCGATGTACTGGCCGGCAAAATCTTTTCAGTGCGTTGCAAACGCGGCGGCAAGCACCCATTTACCTCGATGGAAGTCGAGAAATACGTCGGCAGCAAGCTGCGACGTGAATGCGGCGCGGCCGGTATTGACCTGAAAAAGCCGGAAATCGAAGTCCGTTTCGAAATTCGCGACCAACGGTTGTTTGTGATTCACAGCCAGCACGACAGCATTGGCGGCTTCCCGCTGGGCTCGCTGGAGCAGACCCTGGTGTTGATGTCCGGTGGTTTCGACTCCACCGTGGCGGCTTACCAGATCATGCGTCGCGGCCTGATGAGCCACTTCTGCTTTTTCAACCTCGGCGGGCGTGCCCACGAATTGGGCGTGATGGAAGTCGCGCACTATATCTGGAAGAAGTACGGCAGCTCGCAGCGCGTGCTGTTTGTGAGCGTGCCGTTTGAAGAAGTGCTGGGTGAAATTCTCGGCAAAGTCGACAACAGTCATATGGGCGTCATTTTGAAGCGTATGATGTTGCGCGCTGCGTCCCGTATTGCGGACCGCCTCGAAATTGATGCACTGGTCACCGGTGAAGCGATTTCCCAGGTGTCCAGCCAGACCTTGCCTAACCTGTCGGTGATCGACTGCGTGACTGACAAGCTGGTTTTGCGCCCGCTCATCGCCAGCCACAAGCAAGACATCATTGATCAGGCGAACGAGATCGGCACCGCCGATTTTGCCAAGCACATGCCTGAATATTGCGGGGTGATTTCGGTCAACCCCAAGACCCACGCCAAGCGTCCGCGTGTGGAGTACGAAGAACAACAGTTTGATATGGCCGTGCTTGAGCGTGCGCTTGAGCGGGCCAAACTGGTGCCGATCGATCGGGTGATCGACGAATTGGGCCAGGACTTGCAAGTCGAAGAGGTCAGCGAAGTGCTGGCGGGCCAGATCATCATCGACATCCGTCACCCGGATGCCCAAGAGGATCAACCGCTGGAACTGGCTGGCATCGAAGTACAAGCGTTGCCGTTCTATGCATTGAACAGCCGCTTCAAGGAACTGGATGAAACACGTCAGTACCTGTTGTATTGCGACAAAGGCGTGATGAGTCGCCTGCATGCTCACCATTTGCTCAGTGAGGGACATGCCAATGTGCGCGTTTATCGACCGAGCTAAGAGCCCGGGGCTGTTTGCCTGTGGCCTGCGTCACCGGCCCCCCGACGCCACCGTCAAGTTGTAACGGCAAGGCCTGACTCTACTGTTAATCGCTGCCACGACCTGTCAGCACACCGAATCCTCTGATCGAGATACACAAGTGATCGAAAATCTACGTAACATCGCCATCATCGCCCACGTTGACCATGGTAAAACCACCCTGGTAGACAAACTCTTGCGCCAATCCGGCACTCTGGAGCGCGGCGAGCTCAACGACGAGCGCGTGATGGACTCCAACGACCAGGAGAAAGAGCGCGGTATTACCATTCTGGCGAAAAACACCGCCATCAACTGGAACGGCTACCACATCAACATCGTGGACACCCCGGGCCACGCCGACTTCGGCGGTGAAGTAGAACGCGTAATGTCGATGGTTGACTCCGTTCTGCTGCTGGTTGACGCTCAAGACGGCCCTATGCCGCAAACCCGTTTCGTGACCAAGAAGGCTTTCGAAGCCGGCCTGCGTCCAATCGTGGTTATCAACAAGGTTGACCGTCCGGGCGCGCGTCCTGATTGGGTTCTGGACCAGATCTTCGATCTGTTCGACAACCTGGGTGCTACCGAAGAACAGCTGGACTTCAAAGTGGTTTACGCCTCTGCTCTGAACGGTATTGCTGGTCTTGACCACACCGACATGGCTGAAGACATGACCCCGCTGTACCAGTCGATCGTCGACAACGTACCTGCGCCAGCTGTAGACCGTGACGGTCCGTTCCAGATGCAAATCTCGGCACTGGACTACAACAGCTTCCTGGGCATTATCGGTGTTGGCCGTATCGCTCGTGGTCGCGTCAAGCCGAACACTCCGGTTGTAGCGATCGACGCTGACGGCAAGCGCCGCAACGGTCGTATCCTGAAGCTGATGGGTCACCACGGTCTGCACCGTGTAGACGTTGAAGAAGCTGCAGCAGGCGACATCGTTTGCATCAGCGGTATGGACTCGCTGTTCATCTCCGACACCCTGTGCGACCCGCTGAACGTTGAAGCGATGAAGCCGTTGACCGTTGACGAGCCAACCGTTTCCATGACCTTCCAGGTAAACGACTCGCCATTCTGCGGTAAAGAAGGCAAGTTCGTGACTTCCCGTAACATCAAGGAACGTCTGGACAAAGAGCTGCTGTACAACGTTGCTCTGCGCGTTGAAGAAGGCGACTCGGCTGACAAGTTCAAGGTTTCTGGCCGTGGTGAGCTGCACCTGTCGGTACTGATCGAAACCATGCGTCGTGAAGGCTTCGAAATGGGCGTTGGCCGTCCAGAAGTGATCATCCGTCTGGTTGACGGCGTGAAGCACGAACCGTTCGAAAACGTCACCATCGACCTGCCAGAAGAATCTCAGGGCAAGGTGATGGAAGAGATGGGTCTGCGTAAAGGCGACCTGACCAACATGGTGCCGGATGGTAAAGGCCGTGTTCGTCTGGAATACAACATCCCTGCTCGTGGTCTGATCGGTTTCCGTAACCAGTTCCTGACCCTGACCAACGGTGCTGGCATCCTGACCTCGATCTTCGACCGTTACGACGTGATGAAGTCGGGCCAAATGTCTGGCCGTCAGAACGGCGTTCTGGTTTCGGTTGAAACTGGCAAGGCACTGACCTACTCCCTGGAAACTCTGCAAGCACGCGGCAAGCTGTTTGTTGAGCACGGTCAAGAGATCTACAACGGTCAAATCGTTGGTCTGAACAGCCGTGACACCGACATGGGCGTTAACCCTACCAAGGGCAAGAAGCTCGACAACATGCGTGCTTCGGGTAAAGACGAAACCATCGCTCTGGTTCCGCCTGTTCGCTTCACTCTGGAACAAGCACTGGAATTCATCCAGGACGACGAGCTGTGCGAAGTGACGCCTAAGTCCATCCGTCTTCGTAAGAAGATCCTGGACGAAGGCGAGCGTACCCGCGCTGCTAAAAAGGCCAAAAACTAAGTTAATTAGTTAGCGGTTACAAAAACGCCCCCGACCTTGCGGTCGGGGGCGTTTTTTTATGTCCGGGTTTTGTGTAACGGCTGACATCTAATGTGGGAGCGGGCTTGCTCGCGATGGCATCACCGCGTTGATTGAGCAAAGTCTGCGTTGCCTGCATCGCGAGCAAGCCCGCTCCCACAAAATGGCTTGAGTAAGGTGCTTTAAAAATTCATCAGCCGTTCGCTGCTGTTTTTACGCTCGACGGCTTTGGGCACGTACGCGCAATAGCCTGGGCGCGGGCCTACTCGCGGGTGGTTGCGGCAGGTGTCGGGGCGTTTGTCGTAGATGGTGCACATGCGCGACTTGCGATCCAGGTACAGGCAATCGTTATTGCTCATACGCTGCAGGGTGAAAATCCCTGACTTCTGGTTGAAACGCTCAACGATCCCTTCTTTTTGCAGGCGCTTGGCGATGTTCTTCGGCGGGTCGCCCAGCTCGAATTCGTCCACCAGGCCAATGCGGATCAAGTCTTTGACCTTGACCTCAACCGGCAGGGTGCAGCAGCTGGAAATGCAGGAGCCGCACATGGGTGCGGAGTATTTGGCCCAGGTATCGAGACGGTCGATTTCCGCGGCAGCAATCAGGTTGGACTTCATCAGGGGTGTATTCCAGCGTGCATCAGGGCGCGCGATCATACCGGGGTTGATCGCAGAGTGAATCACCATTTGCCGGTTTTTTGTACAAAGTGTGCGTTGAAGCGTTTAGCAGGCGGGGTGCATCGTTTTGGGGCGCTGTTCATTTCGTCTGTTTTTAATAAAAAAAAGCCCGAATCAACGCGCGTTGTTCCTGTCGAACGGTCTAGGCTGACACCACTCGTCCTTCTAATCGCTCCATCCCGCCAGAGGTTGTATCGATGCCCCAGGAACCGCTTGTTCGTGACGCGCAGGTAACGGCTTTTCGTGACGCTGTACTGGCCAAACTGACTTACGCGGTGGGTAAAGACCCGGATCACGCGTTTGACCATGACTGGTTTGAAGCCATTGCACTGGCCGCCCGCGACCATATGGTCGAGCACTGGATGGACCATACCCGGCAGATTTATCGCAAAGACCAGAAGCGGGTGTACTACCTGTCTCTGGAGTTTTTGATCGGCCGTTTGCTCTACGACAGCCTGAGCAATCTGGGCCTGCTCGACGTCGCACGTGAGGCGTTGACCGAGCTGGGTGTGGACCTGGAGCGCATCCGCCTGCTGGAGCCCGATGCGGCCTTGGGCAACGGCGGCCTGGGCCGACTGGCCGCGTGCTTTATGGAAAGCATGTCGACCTTGGGCGTCGCCGCTCATGGTTATGGCATTCGCTACGAGCACGGGTTGTTCCGCCAGAGCATCGTCGACGGCTGGCAGCAAGAGCAAACCGAAAACTGGCTCGACTTCGGTAACCCCTGGGAGTTTGAGCGCGCCGAGGTGCTGTACTCAGTAGGCTTTGGCGGCTCGGTTGAAACCAAACAGGACGAACAAGGCCTGTCACGGCAAATCTGGTGGCCCAACGAAACCGTGCGCGCCATCGCCTACGACACGCCGGTGGTCGGCTGGCGCGGGGCGAGCGTCAACACTTTGCGCCTGTGGCGGGCGAGGGCGCTGCATGACTTGAACCTGGGGCGCTTTAACGCCGGTGACCACTTGGGCGCGGTGGCCGAAGTGGTGCGGGCCGAGAGCATTTCGCGCGTGCTGTACCCGGCTGACAGCAACGAGGCTGGCCAAGAGCTGCGCTTGCGTCAGGAGTTCTTCTTTGTCTCGGCCTCGCTGCAAGACTTGCTGCGCCGCCACCTGAACGTCCACGACACCTTGCTCAACCTTGCCGAGCATGTCTCGATCCAGCTCAACGACACGCACCCTTCCATCGCTGTCGCCGAGTTGATGCGCATTCTGGTCGATGAGCACGGCATTGAGTGGCACACCGCCTGGCAGGTCACCGTCGACACGCTGTCGTACACCAACCACACCTTGCTGCCCGAAGCGCTGGAGACCTGGCCGGTGGGCTTGATGGAGCGCCTGTTGCCGCGCCACATGCAGATCATCTACCTGATCAACGGCTACCACATCGACCAACTGCGTGAGAAAGGCATCCACGACTTTGGCGTGCTGCGGGCCGTGTCGCTGATCGAAGAAGACAACGGCCGCCGGGTACGCATGGGCAACCTGGCGTTTCTCGGCTCACACAGCGTTAACGGCGTGTCGGGCTTGCACACCCAACTGATGCGCAGCACGGTGTTTGCCGATCTGCACAAGCTGTACCCCGACCGTATCAACAACAAAACCAACGGCGTGACCTTCCGCCGCTGGCTGTTCCAGGCCAACCCGCCGCTGACCGCGATGCTCAAAAACGCACTGGGCGAGGATGTGCTGGATGAAACTGAACATAAATTGATCAAGCTCGAACCGTTTGCCGAGCGCGCTGACTTCCGCAAACAGTTTGCCGAGCAACGCCTGCAGAGCAAATGCACCTTGGCGGCGCTGATCTACGAGCGACTGGGTGTTGTGGTCAGCCCTGAAGCGATGTTCGACGTGCAGATCAAGCGGATCCACGAGTACAAGCGCCAATTGCTCAACCTGCTGCACACCGTGGCGCTGTATCAGGCCATTCGGGCAGAGCCGAGCAACAACTGGGTGCCACGGGTGAAGATCTTCGCGGGCAAGGCGGCGGCCAGTTATACACAGGCCAAACTGATTATTAAGCTGGCCAACGACATCGCCCGCACCGTCAACAGCGACCCCACGGTGCGCGGCCTGCTCAAAGTGGTGTTTATCCCCAACTACAACGTCAGCCTGGCCGAGAACATCATTCCGGCGGCGGACCTGTCCGAGCAAATCTCCACTGCCGGCTACGAGGCGTCGGGCACCAGCAACATGAAGTTCGCCCTCAATGGTGCGTTGACCATCGGCACCATGGACGGTGCCAACGTGGAGATGAGTGAACGCATCGGCGCTGAAAACATGTTTATTTTCGGCCTGACCTCCGAGCAGGTCGAAGCCCGCAAGCTCAATGGCGAGTTCCACGCCTCGGCGGACGTGGCGGCGTCGCATCGGCTCAATGATGTGCTGCAAGCCATACGCGGCGGGGTGTTTTCCCACGACGACCCGGCGCGTTACACCGGTTTTGTCGATTCTCTGATCGAGTACGACCGCTTTTTGGTGTGTGCCGACTTTGATGCCTACTGGGATGCGCAGATGCGCGTTGAACACCTGTGGCACAACCCGGACGAATGGTGGCGTAAAGCCGTGTTGAACACCGCACGGGCGGGCTGGTTCTCATCAGACCGGACCATTCGAGAATACGCGACCGACATCTGGAAGGCGTTGTAATACCCCTGTAGTCGCTGCCGAAGGCTGCGATCGAGTCCGCAGGGCTCGCGTTTTTAACAACGAAGCCCCTTCGGGCCTTATCGCAGCCTGCGGCAGCGGCTACTGTTTTAAGTTGATTTAAGGGTTCAGCACCGGCCTCTCCGTCGGTTGTGAGTCTGTTTAGAAGATTTGCACGGCAACACGCGTTAAACTGCGCGGGTTTTTTCGCCCCCTCCCCATTGTTCGGAGCCTTACATGTCCCGCGTTACCCTGAGTCGCTATTTGATCGAGCAGACCCGTAGCAACAACACCCCTGCTGATTTGCGTTTCCTCATCGAAGTGGTGGCGCGTGCTTGCAAAGAGATCAGCCACGCCGTGTCCAAAGGCGCCCTGGGTGGTGTTCTGGGCAGCATGGGCACTGAAAACGTGCAAGGTGAAGTGCAGAAGAAGCTCGACGTGATTTCCAACGAAATCCTGCTCGAAGCCAACGAATGGGGCGGTCACCTGGCCGGCATGGCGTCCGAAGAAATGGACAATGCCTACCAGATCCCGGGCAAATACCCGAAAGGCGCCTACCTGCTGGTATTCGACCCGCTGGACGGTTCGTCGAACATCGACATCAACGCTCCAGTCGGCACGATCTTCTCGGTACTGCGTTGCCCGAACGAATACCTGAGCCAGAACGAGCCGTTGAATGAAAAGGCCTTCTTGCAGCCAGGCACCCAACAGGTTGCTGCCGGTTATGCCATCTACGGCCCGCAGACCATGCTGGTTCTGACCCTGGGCGACGGCGTAAAAGGCTTCACCCTGGACCGCGAAATGGGCAGCTTCGTGCTGACCCACGAAAACATCAGCATTCCGCAAACTACTCAGGAATTCGCCATCAACATGTCCAACCAGCGTCACTGGGAAGCCCCGGTACAGCGCTACGTTGACGAATTGCTGGCTGGCGAAGACGGTCCGCTGAACAAAAACTACAACATGCGTTGGGTGGCCGCGATGGTCGCTGACGTACACCGCATCCTGACCCGCGGTGGTCTGTTCATGTATCCGCGCGACAGCCGCGAGCCTTCCAAACCGGGCAAACTGCGCCTGATGTACGAAGCCAACCCGATGTCGTTCCTCGTGGAGCAGGCGGGCGGCGCGTCGACTGACGGCCATCAGCGCATCCTCGACATCCAGCCAGAAGGCCTGCACCAGCGCGTAGCGGTGTTCCTGGGCTCGAAAGAAGAAGTAGCGCGCGTGACCTCGTACCACAAAGCTTAAAACCCTGGCTGCACCCGACAATCCCTGTGGGAGCGGGCTTGCTCGCGATGACATCGACACGGTCTATTCGTTAGACCGAGTTGTATGCATCGCGAGCAAGCCCGCTCCCACAGTCGTTTTTACTCACGGGAACCCGCCCGCGCTTTTCTCTTCTAAGCTTGCAGCAGGCAGCGATGCCGATTCTTTTATTCAGGAGCTTTTCCATGAAGTTGCGTTCTTTGGCGTTGTTGTCGTTCTGTGTGTTGCTGGCGGCTTGCAGCAAGGTCAATCAAGAAAACTACTCCAAACTGTCGGCAGGTATGACCAAGGCCGAGGTGGAACAACTGCTGGGCAGCCCTACCGATTGCTCGGGCGCGCTGGGGATGTCGAGTTGTACCTGGGGCGATAAGAGCAGCTTTATCAGCGTGCAATACGCCGGTGACAAAGTGCTGATGTTCTCGGGGCAGGGCCTTAAATAAAGCGCAGGGAGCGTTTGCGATGAAACGTCTTTTAGTTTGCCTCGGGGCTGCCTGGTTACTGGCCGGGTGCTCAACATCCAACAACGACGCGCTGGCACCGAACACGGTGGGCAGCGTCGACTTACAGCGCTATCAGGGCACGTGGTATGAGCAGGCGCGGTTGCCGATGTTCTTCCAGCGTAACTGCGCGCAATCCGAGGCTCAGTACACCCTCAAACCTGACGGCAATGTCGCGGTGTTGAACCGTTGCCGAACGGCAGAAGGCAAGTGGGAAGAGGCCAAGGGCACCGCCAGCCCGCAAGTGCCGGGCAAAACCGACAAGCTGTGGGTCGAGTTCGATAACTGGGTGTCCAGGCTGTTGCCGGGCGCGACCAAGGGCGATTACTGGGTGTTGTATCTGGGGGATGGCTACAGCACCGCGCTGGTCGGCAACCCGGACCGGCGCTACCTGTGGCTGCTGTCGCGCAAGCCGCAGATCGATCAGCAAACCCGTGACGAACTGCTCAGCAAGGCTCAGCAGCAGGGTTATGACACTACCCGTCTGATCTGGCGAACGCCCGACGCGGACATGCCAAAAGAGTAAATCCTGTGTAGGAGCGAGCTCGTCTCGCGATCTTTTGATCTTCTAAAAGATCGCGAGACG
>NZ_JBEOPQ010000089.1:0-14409 GCF_040310285.1 Pseudomonas sp. HY2-MNA-CIBAN-0224
AACGCGTCATCGTTAACGACCATCGCGAGCAAGCCCGCTCCCACAGAGGCCGAAATCGCTTAAGTGAACAGCATTGCTGTAGGAGCGAGCTTGTCTCGCGATCTTTTGATCTTGCCAGCCTCACTGCACCATAAAGTCGATAAATGCCCGCACGCGTTGCGGCACGTGGCGAGCGTGCGGGTACAGAAGGATAAACGGGCGCCGGGCACCGCCGAAGGCGCTCAACACTTCACACAGCTCGCCGCGCTCCAGTGCCTGCTGCACGGTGAAACGGTAGGTCTGCATCAGGCCTGCGCCGTGTTTGACCAGTGTCACGGCGCCCAGGTAATCATCCAGGCAGGCGCAGTTGCCTGAGGTTTCCAGCTCAACCCACTGACCGTCCCGCTGAAACGCCCACGGCAAATTGCGCCCGCTGCTGGGGAGTTGGTACTGAATGCAGTCATGTTGGGCCAGTGCTTCCAGCGAGGTGGGCGTGCCCGCTTCGCGTAAGTAATCAGGGGTTGCCACCACCACCAGTTCGGCTTCTTCCAGAGTACGGGCGATCAGCCCGGAATCGGTCGGCGCCTTGCCTCTGATCGCCAGATCAAAACCGTCATCGGCAAAGTCGATGTTGCGGTTGCTGATGTGCACATCGACTTGAACGTCAGGGAATTGCCGGCGAAACGCAGGCAACTTCGGCAGCAACCGGTAGTGAGCATAGGGCGTGGGCACACTGATGCGTAACAAGCCGGAAGGCTGGCTTTGCTGGCCGGTGACTTCACGTTCGGCATCGACCAATTGCGTCAGCGCCTGACGGCATTGCTGGTAGTAAAGCCGCCCGCTGTCGGTGAGGCGCATCTGGCGAGTGGTGCGCACAAACAAACGCACCCCCAAGCGCTCCTCCAGGCGGGCCACCGAACGACTCACCGCCGCCGGTGTGACCCCGGCCAGATTGGCCGCGGCCGTGAAGCTGCCGGTCTCGGCTGCCAGGCAAAACAGTTCAATACTGCCCAGTTGAACATCATCGAAGTGACGGGTCATGGCACGGCCAATTGATTACATGAGGTATCTATTCAAATGCCATGGGCCTCATTTTTCAAGTGTAAAACCTGGCCTAGAGTGCCTCCACCTGTAAGGCATACGCCTTGAACCTGCGGAGAAGCATCATGAGTTCAGCTAAAACAGTCATCGTTACCGGCGCCTCCAGCGGGCTTGGCCTGGCCATTGCCAAGGCTTATCTGGACCTGGGGTTTAATGTGGTAGGCAATGCGCGGACCCTGGCCCGCCTGCAGGAGGCTGCCGACTCGCTCGGCAACCCGGCCAACTTTCTGCTGGTAGAAGGCGATATCGCCTTGGCGAGCACCGCCACCCGTTTGTTTGAGCGCGCCATCGAAGCGTTTGGCAAGGTCGATATCTTGATCAGCAACGCCGGGATCTTCGTGCCAAGCCCCGTGGCGGATTACACCGAGGCGCAGCTGGAGTCGATTGTGGACACCAATCTCAAAGGCTTTTTCTACCCGGCCCAGGCGGCAGCGCGGCACATGACGGCCAACGGTGGCGGTCAAATCGTTGCCATTACCGCATCCATTGCCCTGCAACCCAACGTCAAAGTTCCGGCCTTGTTGCCGGTGTTGATCAAGGGCGGCCTGAACAGCGCCGTGCGTGGTTTGGCGCTGGAACTGGCGGCCTCCCAAGTGCAGGTCAACGGCGTGGCGCCCGGCATTATCGCGACCCCGATGCACGGTACAGACCAGCCGACCCGTGACTTCCTGAAAACCCTGTCACCGAGCGGGCGCATCGGTACGCCGCAAGACATCGTTGATGCGGTGCTTTACCTCACCTCATCGACCTTCGTCAGTGGCGCCATTATCCCGGTTGACGGTGGCAGCACCGGCGGCACCTGGTAATCAACGAGGAAACCGACATGCCTTACGTCAATATCAAAGTGACCGATGAAGGGGTAAGCGCCGAACAAAAGCGCTTGCTCATTCAAGGGGTGACCGAGTTGCTGGAGCGCGTGCTGAACAAGGCGCCGTCGACCACCTACGTGGTGATCGACGAAGTCTCGACCGATAACTGGGGCGTGGGCGGCGAAACCACCACCCAGTTGCGCGCACGGCAAAAGCTCAACCCTCAGAAATTGAATTAAACAGTCGGCGTCTGCCCGACTGAACACTTCAACCCGTAGGAGCGAGCTTGTCTCGCGATCTTTTGATCTGCTGTGGCTTTTGAGCGGGGCAACCTGAGGTTTGTCACCACGTCGAAAGCGCCAGGATCAAAAGATCGCGAGGCATGCTCGCTCCTACAGTGTGAGGTGAGGCATCACGGTTCTAAGCTCATAACCAAACGATCTGCAAGATATTTGCGCCTCGCGCCACACAAGGATTCAAACCTTTTTTTGAGTCCTTCAGATGTCGCATTATTTTGACAGCGCTCAGCAACAAGACATTCAGGCCCTGGCTCACACCTTTACCGGTCGTACGCAATGGCCCACCTGGTTGTTGTTGATTGCGGTGCCCAGCGCCTGGTTTGCCTTGATGCTGGCCAGCCCGGTGCTTGGCGCGGGCTGGACCATTGTGCTGTTGATCCCGGTGGTGGTGCTGTGGATGTCAGTCCAGCACGAGCTGTTGCATGGCCATCCCACCCGTTTCAATTGGCTGAACAAGGTGCTGGGCTATGCGCCCTTTGCCCTGTGGTACCCGTACACCTTGTACCGCGACAGCCACTTGCAGCATCACCACGATCATGACCTGACCATCCCCGGCGTCGATCCCGAAAGCCGTTACTTGAGCCAGTCAGGCTGGGAGCGCAGTTCCAGGCTGTTTCGTGCAGTGCTCTGGCTGAACAAAACCGTGCCGGGCCGCTTGTTGGTTGGCCCGCCTTTGGCGTTGTACGGGATGGCCAAAGAAGAACTTCAGCGCCTGCGCCAGGGCGAGCGCAAAGCCTGGCTGATGTGGCTGACCCACGGTTTTTTCACGCTGCTGATGTTTGCCTTTATCGCCCGCTACAGCGCCGTGACGGTCTGGCAATACGTGTTTTTGGTCACCGTCCCGGTGCTGTCTGTCGGCATGGTCCGCTCTTTTTACGAGCACCGCCCCGCAGCCCGTCCCGAACAGCGTACGGTGCTCAATGAAGCCGGCTGGCCGTGGACCTGGTTGTTCCTGAATCTAAACTTGCACTTGGTGCACCACGATCTGCCGCGTCTGCCCTGGTTCTACATGCCCAGGGTGTACCGGGCGCGGCGTGAACAATGGCAACAGCGCAGCGGCCATTATGTGGTGCACGGCTATGGCGAGTTGATTCGTCGGCACGCGGTGCACGCCATTGATAGCCCCAAACACCCGTTTGTTTAACGTCACCAGGAGCGCTGTATGTCAGGCGGTTATGCAGAGTTATTGATGTACGTGGCCCCGGCGCAGGTGCGTGAGGCCAATGAACAATGGCTGATACGTATCCTTGAGCTGTTGCAGGCCACGCGCCGCGACGCCGGGGGCATTGAGTTGCTGGAGCTGTTTCGCTCGCCCGATTTGTTACTGACCCAAACCTGCGGCTACCCGCTGCTGACTCAGTTGCAGGGCCAGGTGCAAGTGGTCGGCCGCCCGCGTTATGAATGGCCCGACAGCAGCGCCGGGCGCCATTGCAGCGTGATTGTCGGCCGTGAAACCGACCCGCGTGTCGAACTGGCGGATTTCAGGGGCAGCCGCGGGGTGATCAATGACCGGCACTCCAACAGTGGCATGAACCTGTTCCGGCATCGGCTGACGCCCTTGCAGCAAGACGGGCGTTTTTTTGCCTCGGTGGCCACCAGCGGCGCGCATCAACAAAGCCTGCGCTGGGTGCGTGAAGGCTGGGCAGACCTGGCCTCCATCGACAGCGTCACGTTTGCCTACCTGGCGCGCTATGCCCCTGCCGAAGTCGCCGGGCTGCGCATTGTTGCGCGCACCGCCATCAGCCCCAATTTGCCCTACATCACCGCACTCAGTGCCGGCAGCGCGGGCGCTGAGCGTATTCGCGAGGCAATGAACCTTGCCTTGCAGCAGTTGCCACAGGTAAGTGCCACCTTGGGTTTACAGGAAGTATTACCGGCCAGCGAAAACGACTATCAGGTCGTTATTGGCTACCAGCGTGAAGCGAGCGCGGCAGGTTATGAGGTTTTGCTGTAACCGCCCTGCGATGCCAACGGCTACGCTGAAGTCAGTGCGGCCGATAGTTTTGCCCCTATCCATGACAAGAGAATCCGTATGAACAACCTTAAAAAATGGCTCGGTGGCTCGCTGCTGGCACTTGGATTGTTGAGCCAGCCGGTCCTGGCTGACAGCAAAAACACCCCGATTCACTTTGGTGACATCACTTGGGAAAGCGGCAGTTTTATCACCGAAGTGCTGCGCATTTTGACCGAGAAGGGCTATGGCGAGGCGACTGATACCTTGCCGGGCAGTACGGTAAGCCTTGAGGCGGCGCTGGCTAAAAACGACATTCAGGTGATCGGCGAGGAGTGGGCCGGGCGCAGCCCCGCGTGGATCAAAGCTGAAGCCGAGGGCAAAGTCTCGGGGCTGGGTGACATCGTCAAGAACGCCAGTGAAGGCTGGTGGGTGCCTGAGTACGTGATCAAGGGCGACGCGGAAAAAGGCATCAAGCCGTTGGCCCCGGACTTGAAGTCGGTGGATGACTTGAAGCGCTACAAAGACGTGTTCCGTGACCCCGAAGACCCAAGCCGTGGACGCTTCCTCAATAGCCCGACGGGCTGGACCTCCGAGATCGTCAACAGCCAGAAACTCAAGGCCTATGGCCTGGACAAAGACTTCGTGAACTTCCGCACCGGCTCCAGCGCTGCACTGGACGCTGAAGTCGCTTCGTTGATCCGTCGTGGCAAACCGGTGCTGTTCTACTACTGGTCGCCGACCCCGCTGATCGGTCGCTACAAACTGATCAAGCTGGACGAACCGGCCTTCGATGCCGAGGCCTGGAAAACCCTGTCTGACGCCAACAATCCTAACCCTAAGGGCACGCGCTCATTGCCGGCAAAACTGGCGATTGGTGTATCAACCCCGTTCAAAACCCAGTATCCGCAGTTGGTCGAGTTCTATGAAAAGGTCGATTTCCCGATCGATTTGCTGAACAAAACCCTGGCTGACATGAGTGAAAAACGCACCGAACCGCGCCAGGCTGCCGAAGCGTTTTTGCGCGACCAGCCGCAGATCTGGCACAGCTGGGTGACCGCCGAGGCGGCGCAAAAAGTTGATGCGGCGCTTAACGCCAAATAATTCACTGAGTACGAGCCATGCATGTTTCCTGAGAATCTGACGTTTTCCATCGCTGGCTGGGTCAATACCTGGGTCGATGAGCTGGTCAGCAACTACGGGGATGTGTTCCGACACATCTCCGACACCTTGCTGTGGGCCATCGTTAGCCTTGAAAACCTGCTGCGCCTGACCCCGTGGTGGCTGATGCTGCTGATCGTCGGGGTGATTGCCTGGCACGCCACGCGCAAAGTGGTCAGCAGCGTGCTGATCGTGGGGCTGTTGTTTCTGGTCGGTGCGGTGGGGCTGTGGGACAAACTGATGCAAACCCTGGCGCTAGTGATGGTGGCCACGGTGATTTCCGTGCTGCTGGGCATCCCATTGGGTATTTTGGCGGCGCGCAGCAACCGCTTGCGCACGCTGTTGATGCCGCTGCTGGACATCATGCAAACCATGCCCAGCTTCGTGTACCTGATCCCGGTATTGATGCTGTTTGGCCTGGGCAAGGTCCCGGCCATTTTCGCCACGGTGATCTATGCGGTGCCGCCGTTGATCCGTTTGACCGATCTGGGCTTGCGTCAGGTTGACCACGAAGTGATGGAAGCCATCAATGCCTTCGGGGCCAACCCCTGGCAACAATTATTCGGGGTGCAATTGCCGCTGGCCATGCCGAGCATCATGGCAGGGATCAACCAGACCACCATGATGGCGCTGTCGATGGTGGTCATCGCGTCAATGATCGGCGCCCGTGGCTTGGGCGAAAACGTGCTGGTGGGGATTCAGACACTCAACGTCGGCAAGGGCCTGGAAGCAGGGCTGGCCATTGTAATTCTGGCTGTGGTGATCGACCGCATAACCCAAGCCTATGGCCGACCACGGCATGGGGCAAAAGATGAGTGAGGCTGTGATCAACAAGATCGAAGTGCGCAATGTCTTCAAGGTGTTCGGTAAGCGCGAAAAAGAAGCCCTGGCCATGATCAAGGAGGGCCAGAGCAAAGCCGATGTGCTGGCCAAAACCGGCAGCGTGGTGGGCATCAACGACTTGTCGCTGTCGATTCAAGCGGGCGAAGTGTTCGTCATCATGGGTTTGTCCGGGTCGGGCAAGTCGACGCTGGTGCGTCACTTCAACCGCCTGATCGACCCGACCAGCGGGCAGATTCTGGTGGAGGGTGAAAACATCCTCGAGTACGACATGCCGACTTTGCGCCAGTTTCGGCGGCAAAAAATCAGCATGGTGTTCCAGAGTTTTGGCCTGTTGCCGCATCGCAACGTGCTGGAAAACGTGGCGTACGGCCTCAAGGTGCGCGGAGAGAGCACGGCGCAGTGCAACGAGCGCGCCCGGCACTGGATCACGGTGGTGGGTTTGCAAGGTTATGAGCAGGCGTTTATCCACCAGCTCTCGGGTGGCATGCGTCAGCGCGTGGGGTTGGCCCGTGCATTGGCCACCGATACCGACATCATTTTGATGGACGAAGCCTTCAGTGCCCTCGACCCGCTGATCCGCGCCGAGATGCAGGACCAACTGCTGGAACTGCAACGCACGCTGCAAAAAACCATCGTCTTTATCACCCATGATCTGGACGAAGCGCTGCGTATCGGCAATCGCATTGCCATTCTCAAGGACGGGCAGTTGGTGCAGGTGGGCACGCCACAAGAGATTCTGCACACGCCTGCGGACGATTACGTGAACCGTTTTGTTCAGCGCCAGCGGGCGAAAATCGAGTGATGCCTCTTATGAGCGACACGACCCAAGTGGGAGCGGGCTTGCTCGCGATGGCCTTCAGAGCGCCTCATTTACCAGGCAAATATGCGTGATTGTTAACGATCATCGCGAGCAAGCCCGCTCCCACAGAGTGCTATTGATAGCGAACAGCAAGCACGCCTTTCTTTTCACTGATCGACAAGGTCGGTGCGGCGTGTAATTGCTTCAACGAGCTGACATGGGTGCCGCCGCACGGGTAGCTCGGCAGTTCGCCAAAGCCGATAAAGCGCTGGTCGGCGTTGACCTGAATGACCCGTGGCAAGTCAGCGCTGATCCACTGCTCAAGCTGTTCTTTGATCTGCTCGATGTGCATCGGTTGAGCGTTCTCACCCGGCATAAAACTGACCCGGCATTCCCCCGGCCAGTGGTGGGCCTTGATCGGCTTCCAGCCTGCGCGTTCGCCGCACACGCCAATCAAATGCCCCATCGAATGCAGCCGGCTGTTTAACTCACGGCGGGCCTCATCCACGCGGGCTTGCGCCGTACCCAGCGGCACGGCTTGCTGGACGATATGCACAATCCGGTCGTGCTCCTGGAACACCTTGAGCACTTCACTGGCGCCAATCCAGCCAGTGTCGCTGGGCTGTCCGCCGCCCTGCGGATGAAAAGGTGTGGCCTTGAGAATGACGGCAAAGCCGTCGTCGTGCGCGGTGCAACTGAGTACGTCGACGTCGGCGGTGAGGGTGTCGTCGGTATAAAACAGGCGTGAGGTCATGTGGCGAGTCCTGAAACAATTAGGTTTAAAGTATAGGGACGCCCCTTGGGTGTGATAATCCCTCCAATTTTCAATGGACCTGTGCGCTGTGAGCATAAATCTACCGCTGTCATTACTGGCTGAAATGGTGGTCTTCGTGAGGGTGGTCGAGGTCGGCAGTTTTTCCGAGGCTGCGCGACAGCTGGACACCTCGCCGTCTGCCATCAGCCGCAGTGTCGCCCGACTGGAAAAGGCCCTGGCGATCCGCCTGCTGCAGCGCACCACCCGCAAGCTGCGCCTGAGTGATGTGGGCGAGGAAGTGTTCAAGCGTTGCCAGGAGGTGGTGGGGGCAGCGCAATCGGTCATGGACCTCAGCGGTCGCTATAGCCAGGAGGCTGAAGGGCTGATTCGCGTCAGCGTGCCCAAGGCGGTGGGGCGCTACGTGGTGCATCCGCACATGCCCGAGTTTTTGCGGCGATATCCCAAGGTCGATGTGCAATTGATTCTGGAGGACCGCCACGTCGATCTGATCGACGACAACGTGGATTTGAGCATGCGCATCACCGATCAGCCGCCGCCGGGCCTGGTGGGTCGCCAGTTGTTTTTGATCGAGCATTTGCTCTGCGCTACGCCTGCTTACCTGGCGGAACATGGCACGCCCCGCCAGCCGGAGGATTTGCGTCACCACAGTTGTATCTATCTGGGCGAAACCCCGGCGGATGCCCGCTGGAAATTCAAGCAAGGCAGCAAGACGGTGACGGTCGGGGTTACCGGTCGTTATGCGGCCAACCACACGGGCGTGCGGCTGGATGCGGTGTTACAGCACATCGGCATTGGCAGCTTGCCTTACTTCACGGCGCGTCAGGCGCTGGAGCAGGGCGAGGTTGTGCAGGTGCTGCCGGCCTGGAATTTTATTGCGTCGTACCACGGCGGCGTGTGGCTGCTGCATACCCCGACGCGCTATCTGCCGCCCAAGCTGCGGGTGTTTATCGACTTTCTGGTTGAGCGGCTGGCGCAAGAGCCGACGCTGGGGCCAAAAAAAGACCCGCGCGGTTAACCGGGCGGGCCTTGGCATTCAGTGCGCCAATCAGTGCTGTGGGCTGTCTGCGTCGGTCGGCAGCGCCATGAACTGCTTTTCTTGATTCCAGTCGAACGGCTCGCCGTTTTCTTCGGCTTCAAAGCGGCGTTCTTCCAGCGCCTCATACATGTCCAGCTCTTCATCGGCGAGGAAGTTGAAGCAGGAACCGCCGAAGAACCACAACAGGTCACGCGGCACCACGTGGGCGATTTGCGGGTAGCGTTCGATCACCTGGCAGAGAATGTCCTGGCCCAGGTATTGGCTTTCATCAAAATCGGTCAACAGACCGGCTTTCATCTCGTCGAAGCGTTCAATAAACAGCGCATGGCTTTCTTCCGGGATTTGCTCGGCGTCACCGACGGCAACCAGGATGCTGCGCAGCATATCGAGCAGGGCGAGATTGTGGTTGAGGTCATTAGTGGCCATGGTGGAGTCCTCTAGAGCAAAACGGGCGCGAGAGTATAAAGCTCTGCGCGCCCGCTGTCCTGCTAGCGAATCTTTCCTTCGCTGTGGGTGAGTTCTTCTTTGGCGAAGTCATCCACATCAATCACCTTGCGCCGTGCGGCTTCAGCGGCGCGCAGGGTTTCGGCTTCGGCCGGTTGCAGGATGCCCGCGTGCAACGCCGAATCGATGGACGGCTCGCCCGGTACCGGTTTGAACTGGCCACTTTTCAGCGCGTCGTGGAGCTTTTTGTGCAGCGGGTGAGCGGCTTTGAGCAAATCGGCGGCATGTTGCAGGGCGCCCACCGCGTCATCGGCAGATTGCGGGCGGTAGCAGCCGGCAAGCACCGCTTCGAGTGTCGGATCGCCTTTGGCCCGGCCCAGCACGGCCGCGACTTCAGCATCCAGCGCATCAGAAGGCCCGGTATGGCGACGACCAAACGGGAACACCACGCCGCGCAACAGAAAGCCCAGCGGTCGGCTCGGGAAGTTTTTCAGGATCTCGTCCAGCGCCCGTTCCGAATGCCCGAGGCTTTCTTCCATGGCCCACTTGAACAGCGGGTTGAGGTGCTCGGGGGAGTCTAGATCGTGATAGCGCTTGAGCGCCGCCGAGGCCAGGTACATATGGCTCAGCACATCACCCAGGCGCGCAGACAAACGCTCGCGGCGCTTAAGCTCGCCGCCCAGCAGCATCATGCTCAGGTCAGCGAGCATCGCAAAAGCCGCTGCCTGACGGTTCAAGGCGCGGAAGTAGCCTTGGCTCAGGGTGTTGCCAGGCGCGTGTTCGAAGCGCCCCAGGCCCAGGTTCAACACCAGGGTGCTGGCGACGTTGCTGACGGCAAAGCCAATGTGCTTGAGCAGCAAGCCATCAAACTCTAACAGGGCCTGCTCGCGGTCTTCGCGTCCGGCCAGGGCCATTTCCTTGAGCACAAACGGATGGCAGCGAATGGCGCCCTGGCCAAAGATCATCAGGTTTCGCGACAGGATATTGGCCCCTTCAACGGTGATGAAAATCGGCGCACCCTGCCAGTTTCGGCCCAGATAGTTATTGGGCCCCATGATGATGCCTTTGCCGCCGTGCACGTCCATGGCATGGCTGATGCACTCGCGGCCGCGCTCGGTCAGGTGGTACTTGAGAATCGCTGACAGCACTGACGGTTTTTCACCCAGGTCCACCGCGTTGGCGGTGAGCATGCGGGCGCTGTCCATCAGCCAGGCATTGCCGCCGATACGCGCCAGGGCTTCTTGAATGCCTTCAAAGGCCGCCAGTGGCACGTTGAACTGCTCGCGCACCTGGGCGTATTGCCCGGTCACCAGACTGGTGAACTTGGCGGCGCCGGTGCCAACCGCCGGTAGCGAAATCGAACGCCCGACCGACAGGCAGTTCATCAGCATCATCCAGCCTTTGCCGAGCATTTCCTGGCCACCAATCAGGTAGCTCAGGGGGATAAACACATCCTTGCCTGAGTTGGGCCCGTTCATGAACGCGGCGCCCAGCGGCAAGTGCCGACGGCCGATTTCAACGCCGGGGGTGTCGGTGGGGATCAACGCCAGGCTGATGCCCAGATCTTCCTTGTCGCCCAGCAAGTGCTCCGGGTCGTGTGCCTTGAACGCCAGGCCGAGCAGGGTGGCGACGGGGCCGAGGGTGATGTAGCGTTTTTCCCAGTTCAGGCGCAGGCCGATGACTTCTTCGCCTTGCCATTGGCCTTTGCAAATGATCCCGGTGTCGGGCATCGCCCCGGCGTCGGAGCCCGCCAGCGGCCCGGTGAGGGCAAAGCACGGGATGTCATCGCCACGTGCCAGACGCGGCAGGTAATGGTTTTGCTGTTCTTCGGTGCCGTAGTGCAGCAACAGTTCGGCCGGGCCGAGGGAGTTGGGCACCATCACCGTCGAGGCCAGATCGCCGCTGCGGGTGGCGAGTTTCATCGCGACTTGCGAGTGGGCGTAGGCCGAAAAGCCCTTGCCGCCGAACGATTTGGGGATGATCAGGGCGAAAAAGCCGTGTTCCTTGATGTGCGCCCAGGCTTCTGGCGGCAAGTCCATGGCCTGGCCGATCTGCCAGTCAGTGACCATCGCACAGAGTTCTTCGATGGGGCCGTCGATAAACGCCTGTTCTTCTTCGGTCAGTTGGGCTTTGGGGTAGGCCAGCAACTGGTTCCAGTCGGGGCGGCCGCTAAACAGTTGGCCATCCCACCACACGGTGCCAGCGTCGATGGCATCACGCTCGGTTTGCGACATGGGCGGCAGAACTTTCTGGAACCAGTTGAACAGCGGCGCGGTAAAGCGTTTGCGGCGCAGATCAGGCAGTAACAGCAAGGCCGCTGGCGCTGCCAGCAACACCCACAAGAGCACCAGCACCCAGATCGGCGCATGGCTGAAGAAGTCCATGATCAGCAGGTAAATCGCTACCACGGCAATCGCCGTCAGCGGGGAGACGCGCCGGTGGGCCAGCCAGGCAACGCCTACGATCAAAACCACTATCCACAACAACAGCATATCCAATCCTCCATGGAGCCAGGGGCGCACCCTTGTGAGCTTAGTCGCAACTCTTGAGCAAGGTCGTCCAATAGTGACCTTGTGCGGGAGGCACAGTTCAGCTTCACGGCGTAGACTGCCCCGGCGTCTATCAATCAGGAGTTCAATCATGCTGAAAGTGTGGGGTCGCAAGAATTCGTCGAATGTTAGAAAAGTGTTGTGGTGTATCGAAGAGTTGGCGCTTGAGTATGAGCGAGCAGAGGCGGGCGGTGCGTTTGGTGTGGTCGACAGCCCGGAGTATCGGGCGCTGAACCCGAATGGCCGTGTGCCGATGCTGGAAGACGATGGGTTTGTGTTGTGGGAATCCAACGTGATCGTGCGCTATCTGTCCGCCGAATACGGCTCGGACACGTCCTGGTATCAGGACGACAACCGCGTTCGCGCCCAGGCAGATAAGTGGATGGACTGGACCACGTCGTCTTTTGCCGGTGCTTTTCGCGATGTGTTCTGGGGGATTTTGCGCACCCCGGCCGAGCAGCAGGACTGGGTGAAAATCAACGCCTCGATCAAGACCTGTGCCGAGCTGCTGGTTATTCCCGACAAGGCGTTGGCTGAAAAGCCTTACCTGTCCGGTGATGAAATCGGCATGGGCGATATCCCGCTGGGGTCGTTTATTTACGCCTGGTTTGAAATGCCCATCGAACGCCCGCCGATGCCGCACCTGGAGGCCTGGTATGCGCGCCTCAAGCTGCGCCCGGCCTACCGCAATGCGGTCATGACTGCGTTGACTTAATAGCCACTATTAATACGGGCGACTGTACTTGTGCGGCAAGGCCAAGCACCATGGCACCTGTTCATTGGCTTTGTCGGACTTGTCTTACAGACAGTTCGCCCTTATTGAGTCATCCCTCTTATTCCCATCTTGGTGCGTAATCCGATATGAGTTCCGCTCTGTCCATACGGCAGCTAACCAAAACCTACGGCAACGGTTTCCAGGCCCTGAGTGGTATCGATCTGGACGTTGCTGAAGGTGACTTTTTCGCCTTGCTGGGCCCTAACGGTGCCGGCAAATCCACGACCATCGGCATTCTTTCCACGTTGGTGAACAAAACCAGCGGCACGGTGAATGTCTTCGGCCATGACCTTGACCGCAACCCCGCCGCGCTCAAGCGCAGCATCGGGGTGGTGCCGCAAGAGTTCAACTTCAACCAGTTTGAAAAGACCTTCGACATCGTCGTGACCCAGGCGGGGTACTACGGTATTCCGGCCAAAATCGCCAAGGAGCGTGCCGAAAAGTACCTGACGCAGTTGGGGCTTTGGGACAAGCGCGACACCCCTTCGCGTTCGTTGTCGGGCGGTATGAAACGTCGACTGATGATCGCCCGGGCGCTGGTGCACGAGCCGCGCCTGTTGATCCTCGACGAACCGACTGCCGGTGTGGACATTGAACTGCGCCGCTCGATGTGGACCTTCCTCACTGAGCTGAACGAGCAGGGCACCACCATCATCCTCACCACCCATTACCTGGAAGAGGCTGAGCAGTTGTGCCGCAACATCGGCATCATCGACCACGGCACCATCGTCGAAAACACCAGCATGCGCCAGTTGCTTGGCCAACTGCACGTCGAGACCTTTGTCCTCGATCTGAAGCATCCGCTGGCGTCTACCCCGCACTTGGTCGGCTACCCGAGCCTGTTGCTCGATGGCACCACCCTGGAAGTACAAGTCGATAAAGCCGTGGGCATTACCGGTTTGTTCACCCAATTGGCCGCGCAAAACATCGAAGTGGTGAGCCTGCGCAATAAAACCAACCGCCTTGAGGAGTTGTTTGTGTCGCTGGTCGAGAAAAACCTGGCAAAGGTGGCCGTATGAGTTCAGAACTGCGTCCCAACCTGGTTGCGTTGAACACCATCATTTACCGTGAAGTGCGCCGTTTCATGCGCATCTGGCCGCAAACCTTGCTGCCGCCAGCAATCACCATGGTCTTATACTTTGTGATCTTCGGTAACCTGATTGGTCGGCAAATCGGTGATATGGGTGGTTTCACCTATATGGAGTACATCGTGCCGGGCCTGATCATGATGTCGGTGATCACCAACTCCTACGGCAACGTGGTATCGAGCTTCTTTGGTGCCAAGTTCCAGCGCTCGATTGAAGAGCTGATGGTGTCGCCGGTGTCGCCCCACACCATTCTGATCGGCTTCACCGTGGGCGGTATCTTGCGCGGCTTGATGGTGGGCTTGATCGTGACCTTGCTATCACTGTTCTTCACCCACTTGCAGGTGCATCACCTGCTCCTGACCATTGTGGTGGTGGTGCTGACCGCGACGATCTTCTCGTTGTTGGGCTTTATCAACGCCGTATTTGCGCGCAACTTCGACGATATCTCAATCATCCCGACGTTTGTGCTGACGCCGCTGACCTACCTGGGCGGGGTGTTCTACTCGATTACCCTGTTGCCACCGTTTTGGCAGAGCGTGTCCTTGGCCAACCCGGTGCTGCACATGGTCAACGCCTTCCGTTACGGGATCCTCGGCGTATCGGACATCAAAATCAGCGTGGCGCTGACCTTTATGGTCGTCGCAACTGTGGTCCTGTACTTCGCCTGCGCCAAACTGCTGGTCAGCGGCCGCGGCATGCGCCAGTAGTCTCTATACCTCTGTAGGAGCGAGCTTGCCTCGCGATCTTTTTAAAGATCAAAAGATCGCGCGGCCAGCGCCCGCCGACAGGCTGGTGCAGGG
>NZ_JBEOPQ010000090.1:0-13998 GCF_040310285.1 Pseudomonas sp. HY2-MNA-CIBAN-0224
CCCCCCCCCCCCCCTTTTTCACGCAGACGACGACATACGAGATCGGGGCGGTAGTCTCGTGGGCTCGGATTTGTGTATAAGAGACAGCCTCGCGATCTTTTAAAAGATCGCGAGGCAAGCTCGCTCCTACATTAAACGGTGGGGTAGTCGAGATCAGGTGTCTTGTTTGTCTTGCAGGACTTCGACAGTTTTGGCGTCCAGGTCGACATCCCACTTCACGCCTTTGGCGTCGCGCAATTCAACTTCATACACCAGCTTGCCGTAGGAGTGGTCCAGCTCGGTGTCGAGGATGGTCGCGCCGGGGTGCTTGTCCAGAGCCGCTTGGTTGAGCTTCTCAAAAGCGGCGATTTCGCCCGATTTGAGCAAGCCCGGAATATGGTCCGGGCGCACATCGGCTTGAGCCAGGCCGGCAGTCAGGGTGAGGGCGGTAGCAGCGAAGATGACGTTAAGTGCTTTCATGGTTAATTCCTCTTGGGTGATCTGTTTAGGTGGGATCAGAGTAACCATGGCAACTTAATTCACCCTTAATTTTGCCCTTTGCCTGAAACCAAAGGTGTGACGTACCCTTGGGGTCATTAGCGTCCCCGCCAGAGGGATGAGCGTTCACCTTGTGTGTAAACCATCGTTTCCAGAGAGAGGTTTACCATGCGCATCACTTCGCAACTCATCTGCCAGGCCGCCGACGAGCTTCACGGTTTTGTCGGATTCAATCGCAAGACGCAGCATTACATCGTGCGTTTTAGTGAGGACTCGTTCGGAATGGATGTTGCCGACGACGCCATCACCCCCACCAGCGAGTTTGTCTGGCAAGCCGTCGGGGCCGACACCATGATCCTCAAGCGCGAGTTGATTCAGTTGTTGCTGGATCAAAATATCGACGATCGCCTCAACATCACCGAACCCTTGCGGGTGTACATGCGGCGCGAGGATGTACCGGAAATTTCAGCGGTGCGTCGTTGCCTCAGCTAAGGCTCGCCCAGCACGGTGTTTGCCAGCAGGTCGCCAGAGCCGATGCTGATTTTATTGCGGCCCGTGTTCTTGGCGATGTACAGCGCCTTGTCGGCCTCGTTGAGCCACATCGAGGCGTCGGTGAAGGCCGCTTGGCATGAGGCCAGCCCGATGCTCAGGCTAAAGCGCAGCTCGGGTGCATCGGGGTAGCGAAAGTCGCAGCAGCGGTGGCGCAGACGCTCCATGATTTCTTGAGTCTGCGCCAGCGAGCGGTTGGGCAAAATCACGCAAAACTCATCGCCGCCATAACGTCCGGCCAGGTCTTCTGCGCGCAGGTTTTCCTTGAGCGCAATGCTGAACTGGCGCAGTACGCTGTCGCCGACAATATGCCCGTAGGTGTCATTGATACGTTTGAAGTGGTCGATATCAATCAGCGCCAGCGTGGCGTCCGCGTGTGTCTGCTTGCAGGTATGGAAGCTCAGTTGCAGCAGGTCTTTCCAGGAACCGTGATTGAGCAGGCCGGTCAGGCTGTCGGTACGGCTTAGGGCGCTGAAGGCACGCTTGTGCGCGGCGAGGGTGGTGGCCATTCGATAACTGATCAGGCCCACGGTAAACGGGTAGAGGATCAGAATGGGCAGGCACGCATAGAGTTGTATCGACGTGGTCTCAGGGTTGAAGGCAATCCCGAACATCAGCCATGAGATGACAATGCCCACGCATTGCGCCACGAGCCCGCGAAGCAGCATTTTTGCACCGCCGACCGCCACGTTGTTCATGGTCATCATCGACACAATTATGATGGCCGGCAGAGGATTGAACTGCAGGGTGGCAGCCCAAAAGCCGCCCAACACAGAATCCATCAATATGTTGCGGCGTTCGGCGCGATACGGGTATTGCGAGCGGGAAGAGCGCAAGTAGGCCAGTTGTGGCCAGACAAAACCCGAGGCGAAAAACAACACCCAGACCCAGGTGGGCATGTTCAGAGGGTACAGAACCGGCATAACGCACAGGCAACCAATCCCCAGGCCAAAGGTTCGCGGCACATAAATGCGCCGTGAAAATGACAAACCTTTACCTCTTTGAGTGTTCATAGGTATCTGCGCAAGGTGTTGAGGCACGGAATGCCACCCCCACTCGTTAAACGCCGCCGTGTCGGTTTAACGTGCAGGTAATGTCGGTCATTGATGCTGGCATTCTGCCTGAGCTTTTAGGGGAATAACCTTAAAACTAGCGCCTCGATGTTAGAAAATGACGATTGACCTTCTGCGGTTCAAAAAACCAGCGTAATAATTGCACTTTGTCTTCTGGAGTCTTTGAAGCATGCCAATCGAGTCTTCGACAAAGGCTGAGCTCAAGCCTGCCGAGCAGCATCAAGGGAAGTTTCGAAATCAGGGTGTCAGGCCAGCCGCAAGCCTGGGCAAAACCTTGGGCATTTTTTGGAAGATGCTGTTTCAAAAGCCTTCAAACACCCGGCCCGCTGCAGCGATTCCGGTTACTCCGCTGAGCCGCGAAGCGCTGGACATAGCGCCTGACTTCAGTGTGTTCCGGCTGGGGCACTCCACCTTGTTGCTCAAGCTCAAAGGCAAATTCTGGCTGACCGACCCGGTGTATGCTGAGCGTGCTTCGCCGTTTCAGTGGGCCGGGCCCAAGCGTTTTCATGCTCCGCCGATCACCCTGGATGAACTGCCACCGTTGCAAGGCGTGATTCTGTCGCATAACCACTACGATCACCTTGATCAGAAAACTGTGCTGCAACTAGCGGCCAAGACCCAGCACTTTTTGGCCCCGCTAGGGGTGGGCGACCTGCTGATCAAGTGGGGCGTGCCTGCCAATAAAGTACAGCAACTGGATTGGTGGCAAGAAACACAACGTGACGGCATTCGGTTTGTCGCCACGCCGTGCCAGCACTTTTCGGGTCGAGGGCTGTTTGACCACAACGAGACCCTGTGGGTGTCGTGGGTGATGATTATTGATGACGTGCGGATTTTCTTCAGTGGCGACTCAGGTTACTTCGACGGTTTTAAAGTGATCGGTGAGCAGTTTGGCCCCTTTGACCTGGCTCTCATGGAAACGGGAGCCTACAACGTTGATTGGCCCGATGTGCACATGCAGCCTGAACACAGCCTGCAAGCCCATATCGACTTGAAAGGCCGTTGGTTGCTGCCGATTCACAACGGCACTTTTGATTTGGCCTTTCATGCCTGGTACGAACCGTTTGAGCGCATTGTGGCGTTGGCAGCAGAACGTAATGTGCTTATCTCGACGCCTGCCATGGGTGAGGCCTTTAACCTGATGCAACCCCACAAAGGCCGCGCCTGGTGGCTTGGCGTGCAAGCCACCGACGAAGTGCCGGCCAAACAGGCCAGCCTCTGAGGTGCGGGCGGTTTACTCGATCAGGGCGAAGTCCTCCCGGCCCATTGGGTCGGGCGTGGTGCCGCGAAAGTTACTGGCCCAACTTGGCGCAAAGCCCGGGAAAAACACCAGGCCTTCGGCTTCAAGGGAATAAGCCAGGGCCAGGAGAGTGACATCGCGCACCCGTTCGGAGGCTTCAAACCGTTGAATGGCCGGCACCGAGACCTTTGACTTGTCGCTCAGCTGTTCGAGGCTCCAGCCGAGCAGTTCCCGGGCTTGCGCACAGTGCAGCGGGGTGAATTGGTTGATGATGATGCGTTCAAACGTGTTGCGCATGGCTGAGTTGGGCATGGGGAGATCTCCAGGGCTGAGTCAGTGCTTGAAAATATACTGTGTTTTTATACAGTTGTTTTCGAGGTCGATCAAACTCATTTTTTGAATCAGTGCGGGCGCCGAGAACCCGTGATTCAAGCCCGTTTGCGCGGTAAGCAACGGTCGAAAACTTCGATATAAATCATTCTGCGCAACCGGCGTAGCCTCGCAAAGCTCGTCAACTGCTACAGGGTTGGGAGCCGACTTTTTTGTCGCGATCTTTTGATCTTGAAAACAAAAAGGGCCACCTCGCGGCAGCCCCTTTTATCAGCAGTCAGTTCAAGCCCGGAATCAATCCCAGCTCAACGCGCCGCCAGTCTGGTATTCGATAACCCGCGTCTCGAAGAAATTTTTCTCTTTCTTCAAGTCCATTATTTCGCTCATCCATGGGAATGGGTTGGTAGTGCCCGGGTATTCTTCTTTCAGGCCGATCTGCGACAGGCGGCGGTTAGCGATGAACTTGAGGTAGTCCTCCATCATGGCCGCGTTCATGCCCAGTACACCGCGTGGCATGGTGTCACGCGCGTATTCGATCTCGAGCTGAGTGCCCTGCAAGATCATCTGGGTCGCTTCTTCCTTCATTTCAGCGTCCCACAGGTGCGGGTTTTCGATTTTGATCTGGTTGATCACATCGATGCCGAAATTCAGGTGCATGGATTCGTCACGCAAGATGTACTGGAACTGCTCGGCAACGCCGGTCATCTTGTTGCGGCGACCCATCGACAGGATCTGGGTGAAGCCGCAATAGAAGAAGATGCCTTCCAGAACGCAGTAGTAGGCGATCAGGTTGCGCAGCAGTTCTTTGTCGGTTTCAACGGTGCCGGTTTCGAACTTCGGATCGGAGATCGAACGGGTGTACTTCAGGCCCCAGGTTGCCTTTTTAGCGACCGACGGGATCTCGTGGTACATGTTGAAGATCTCGCCTTCATCCATGGCCAGCGATTCAATGCAGTACTGGTAGGCGTGGGTGTGGATCGCCTCTTCGAACGCCTGGCGCAGGATGTACTGGCGGCATTCCGGGTTGGTGATCAGGCGGTACACGGCCAGCACCAGGTTGTTGGCAACCAGGGAGTCAGCAGTAGAGAAGAAGCCCAGGTTGCGCATCACGATGCGACGCTCGTCGTCAGTCAGGCCTTCCGGGTTTTTCCAGAGGGCGATGTCGGCGGTCATGTTGACTTCTTGCGGCATCCAGTGGTTTGCGCAACCGTCCAGATACTTCTGCCAGGCCCAGTCGTACTTGAATGGTACGAGCTGGTTAAGGTCGGCACGGCAGTTGATCATCATTTTTTCGTCAACGGCAACTCGAGCGCTGGCGCCTTCGAGTTCTGCCAGGCCTTCAGCGATGTCGAGCTTGTCCAGGGCTGCTTTGGCGCGCTTGATCGCTGCCGAGTCGGTAGCGGTGACAGCACGGGCTTCCTGGGCCGCAACGCCGCCAGCTGCGTCCAGGCGGTCCATGTTGGCTTCGGTTGCGTGGCCTGCGTTGGCGCCTTTAACAGCGACTTCGCCTTCGTCTTCTTTGTCGAATTCGTCCCAGCTCAGCATGACGTGTCGTCTCCTGCGTGAGGGCCTTGTGCCCGTGTGGTAACACTGATGGTTTGGTTTGCACACGGCCCATAGGCCACTTGGATCTAAGAAATGTTGCTGCAGTAGCGGTTTACGCACGCATAAACATGAATGTGTTCGGGGCCGACCCGCTGTCGCTCGGGGGATGCAGTAACGATAGCATCTCGCCCTGGCCTTTAAAGCCGGAGCAGCTTGGTGGTCAGCCCGCTCAGGGTGTTAGCACCCTTTGGAGGGCCGAAGTATACGGGGTTTGTACAGGGTATTTCAGCCAGTTTTTTTTCGGCCGATGCGACGAAATGACCTAAATTTGGCCTGGACTTCAACGCAGTGGCGGCCGGGCACGGCTTTCCCGGCTGAGGACCGGTCGCCCGTTTTTTTCATGAGCATGTGCGTAAGCGTGGGAGGGGGCAGCCGATATCTGTATAGATCTATGTAGTGCCTGTCCAGGCGGCAAGACTCGTAAGGTCTTTTTCATCAGGGCGCGTGACGTGGATAACGCGTAACTGCCCATCCATGAGAAGGTCGCCAAGATGAGTCAAACAGTACCGTTAAAGTATTACTCGGAAAATTTTATAAAATCGGACTTTGAGCGATGTACGAATTCGGCGCTTGCTGATGGACTGATCACCGGCGTTGAAAAAATCTGGCTTCAACAGGCCTTGGGGACTTATGCGGTCAATACAGTGCCTGCGATTGCCCCGCTGTATGTGAGTCAAGTAGCGTTAGCGCGAGCAGATGACCAGCCGGAATATTTACGCGGGGCATTTGTACTTGCTACCGGGGTGCTACCTTCGGGCACTTATTATTTTTATACTTTAATGACGGGGATTCATAAGTTTCTGAGCTGGGCTGATTTAGTCAGGGCTATAAATAAACAGTTTATCGTGAATGATAAATCCCCTCTTTTACACTGTGTTCCTTTGGCCAGTCGGCATGCTTTATTGGGCGACGATGTGATAAATGTGACGTTGTTACCGCTGGAGCTACCCATTTTCAAGACTCTCAGCCAACTCTTTGAACGCTCATTGGGAAATGATCAGTTTGTCGTCCATCAAGTGGTGTCGTACATACCTTCAATTCGATCTGTTCTATTTGACAGACTGAAGTTCAAGCAGGAAGAAAGAAGGCAGGCCACTCCGGCAGACTGTGCAGGGAGTGTTATTACGAGTGAAATGACAATTAATAGCTCTTTGGTGGATTGGGCGTTCGAATATTATTTGAAAAAAGCGCTGCCCAAGCATGAGGGCTTTAGCTATGCGCCCCGTTTGCCCTGCGGCAGTGAACGTGGCAAAAGCAGTGCTGAGATAGAGTTGGAGTTTGTCAGTTTTCTCCACGCCTCTACCCATGATTTGGTGAGCACGTTTAGTAAGGCCATAGGCCAATACTGGAATGAGTCACGAGGATTTTTCCCCAGCTTAAAGGTATGTGTGCATGACACTTTGAGTGAGCGTCTATATAGCAGTCTTATGCAGGCGCAGCATGATGGAACACTCTCTGCCCTGGACGTAAAACAGTTGCAAGAACGTATGCAAGGCGTTGATGTGTCACACGTAGAGCTTGCGTTGATACACCTTAAGCAAGCAGCGGATGCCCCCGTTGAGTTGGTAGCCTGGTACGGTCTTTTTATTGGCGGTGTCGATGGTCGATTCGTTGTGATGGGGGACCGGGGGCTGGAAGTATTTAACAATTGGTCGCATTTTCAGCGTGTCACATCCCCTCGCTTCAACGTGTTGCTTCCCAAGGAAGCCGAGAGCGGCCCGCCGTTGCCTGATGATTATCTGAGTCGGTATGTAGCGCGAGCGGACAGTGTTCGGTGGAGCGCTTCAAACCCTATCAGCATGGGGTATACCGTGTTGCATGACGATTTGTACGCAGCACTGGAATCTCAGATTTATAAAAAAGTGCTATCCGATATGGAGTACTTAATTGAGTGGTTGGAAGTTAAACGTATTTATGCAGAATCTTTAACATCTGCGGATTATGCAAGTACCGCATTGGCCGTACTGGACGATGCGCTCAATATAAAGACATTGCTGAATCCTGATCAATCCATCCCCTTTGACAGTTATCGTTGGAGTTCCCGATTTTCACTGGGTGAAACCATGGCTGAAACAACCGGTGAATTGCTTGATCAGCTTAACGTTCCGATTGATCTCATTCGGCTGCGTATTGAGACGTTGGAGCAGGCGGTAACAACAAAGCTATCAATGTTTCCCACCGTGAGCGACTTCTGCAAAAAAAAGTTGGCTGAGCTTTGGCAGCTTAGTGGGCGAGACTTACTTGACCCTGGCAATATTTCGGTAAGCATTATGGGGCCAGAATCTAACGCATCCTCAGCAGACGTGCCTGCCATGCCGTTGGTTGATGCATTTTTAGAGCATGTGACGGGAAAACAACCTTTACCTGCCGAACCCGCGCGAGTCCGGTTTGAGCGGGCAGCAGGGGCGGCAGGGCAGGTCGCGTATTTTGCTGCGGATGAGAATCTTGTTCTTCATGGTGTCTTGCTTAAGTTGGCCGATGATTTTGCTAGCCAATTTGAACTGTACCTTGAGCGGTCCGTCTTTAAAGATCAGTTACCAGCGGGTAATACGTTGCTGGATGATCTGGTGCAACTGAAATCTCAGCTGTTATGGGCGGGTGGATACTACTTTTTTGGTCATGACAAACGGCTTGGTCAGCAGGACGTTGGTTGTTTGACAGCGCTGCAGACTTATAGAGTGAGATCGGAGCGGCCGTCCTATTATTATTTTGTGCCCGAGGTTTACCGGATATCGGTGAATGTGAAAAGCCTCAATTTTACGGCGTTTTTAGAAAACTGTTTTTTGATTACCGAGAGGGGCGGGCTCCAGCCAGCCTGCGCGGGACATGCTATTTTTTGGTCCCCAGCACGACAGTACGAAGCATTTAATTCAGTTGATGAATGTCGCGCTGTATTACGACAACGTATTCTGGATCCTGTTGAATATGTGGAGTTGACAAACACGATTAATAGTCTTCAGCGCGCCGCTATTCTTGAAAGTAAAGCGTTGTTGAGTTTGACCGATGATTTGTTTTATTTTTCTGTTGTTGAGGATGACTACTTGCTGGTGCTGGAGAACAGCCGTCTACAGCACCATCTTGATGACGCGCGGCGTGCTTATCATCAAGGCGTTGTTGCAAGGCTTTCTAGTCAAGAGCTTCAAGACAGTGTTGATAACTATATTGTCGCCATTGAGGCCGGTTTTAACGTGGCATCGGTACTGCTTCAAGCCGATACGGTAGTGTTTGAATCCGCCCTGCCTGAGGTGTTGGCACACGCCACAATAAAAGAAAAACATGACTATGCGCGTATTTTGCAACGTTACCGTAATGCGGTGGTTGATGATCGCGATTATTTGCATGGCATTGTGGGGATTGACGAGTACACGGTCAACGCACTTAAAAAACAACTGGCCCTGGACTTTCCAATGCAGGCGGTGGACCCGCAAGCCGTTAATGTCATTATTACTCAAGTGAGTTCGCCTGCTTGGTCGGGAGAAATCGCATCGCTGGGCAGTGCGGTTTCCAGTACAAGTCAAACATTGAGCGCGTATGCCTTGCGTGGGTTCGGTCAATTGACAGGTCATCTGACCTTTTCGACGTCGGGGAAGGTGTCGCTGCCAAATGGTTTTAATGAGGACTATGTAAAAGCGTTAGTCAGACAATTAAACGTCGGTGAAAATTATCGCACCTTGCTTGAAAATAAATTGGTAGTGGATGCGGGGGAGTCCAGTGAGCGCTTAAAATTGTTTTGTGCTCAGTTGCCACCACAGATTCTGGAAATGGCATTCCGGGATAAATTGAAAGGTGCGCTCAGTGAAAAGGCTTACTGTTACTTGGAACATGTGCTCAATAGTCCTGATGCAATGGCGCGGGAATTGTTTGAAGGTCATCGTATCGTTATGCGCCCTCTTGCTCTGCGGTCCAGTCCCGATGCGGTGCCTGATGAGGTCAGTGGGATATACCTGGTTGGGCCTGATGCCAGGGTGCCGGGTCCATTGGTAGTAGTTGTCATGTATAGCCGTGAATATTCAATTAAAGAGTACCCTGATGAGGCGAGTTTTGTAGCGGATATCATTAATCGGGAAATTCTGCAAACTCAACTATTAAATCGCCTGAACCCGTGGCAACGTAAGGTATACGCGAATGGTGGATTTAAAGAGCCACATATTAATTATATTAGCCAGGATTTTTTCAGTATTGATCTGTTCGAGACGCCGGCACCCGTGACGATTTCGCAGGATGACTACACGGGAAATTTACTTTCAAAAATGTATAAGGATAATTGCCAGCAGTTGCTGGACATGGCGAAATCTCAATCGGTTACCACGGCTGAGGCAGGTTGGGCTTCTTTCAAGGAGTTGTTGTCATTGGTCATGGCAACTGTGATCCAGTTTATGCCCGCACGGTTGGCTATCCCTTTGACAATATGGCAAACCCGAGACACCTTGAAAGCGGCCGCGAGTGCCGCGTCCCAGGCTCACTGGGGGGAGGTCGTAACCGAGTTTGTGACCAGCCTGTTGATGCTCCTGACGTTAAGGCAGCCCAGAGCAGCAGAGCGCAATGGGGGCACGACTGAAGTCAAGTCCTTAGACTCAGCTTATGGATCACCTCCCGTATCCAAGGGGGCAGGTGGGCAATCACGTTTGACGGCACAGTATGGTTCAGCGCTTGAGCCCTACATAGAACATGCGGTTTCCTTGTCAGAGTTAAAGCACGAGCCGCTGACCGATATCTATCAGCATGGAATGACAGAAAAATATTACGCGGTCGTGCTCGGCAGGGTATTTGAAATACAGCTTTTGGAAAGACGCTGGCGTATCTATATCGGTGCAGATCAGGACGGACCGGCCCTGCGTCGCGACACTACGTCTGAACGGTGGGAAGTTGATATCAGAGAGCCGCTGGCCGGCGGCGGGCCGATATTCAGCAGGCATGAAGTCGCGCATGGTACGCAGGGCTTTATCAAAGAAGCCATCGGCATGGCGCAGATTCGGGCGCTCTATCCAGACAAGGCAACGGCCCTCCAGGAGGCCCATCAACGCGCGGTCAGTTATTTGAATGAGGGGCGCGAGGTTCTCAAACATATCGATGACAGTGACGCAGTTTCCCAGGAGCATGCTGCGTGGTTGATAAATTTTCTGGGTGTTTCTCGCTTGACCGCGGTTCAGATCCAAAGAATAGATTCAGTGATCGAGCATGTTTTAAGCCGTTTGATCAAGCCCTCCATGAACCCGATGAGTTCTAAACGGTATGTAGTAGGTCGTTGCAGTGTTTACGACCCGCGTCCAGTTGCTTTTGTGACTCAACTGGATAAACGCAAATATATCTATTTTTTTGAGAACTTTTTTAATACCCAATTAGACACTCGTCAAGCCGGCACGATGGACGAGCTTAGAGTGACTATGCCGTCCTTTGATTTCAATACACATTTCAGAGCGACCACGCTAATTCATGAACTCTGTCATCAGGTCGCGGGCGCAGAAGATATTGCTTACATGAACGCGAGTCTCCCGTTTGTTGAGTTGTTGACGGATGCGTTGCCGCTGACAGCCCATTCGGCAACTCCTAACAGAGTCTTGCAGGCACAGGCCCTGTCGGCACACACAGCGCGTCATGATTTATTTAAGATGCAAGGTTCAAGACTCACACCTAAGGCGGATGTCAGCTTGCGAGTGTCTAAACATATTATGAAATTGACGGGCGCACTGACGCTGGATCATGCGCGGGACATATTTATGAATAATGAATCAAAGCGCGCAGAAGTCATTCTTTCGAATGCCGACTCATTGGCACTGATTATCAGTCGATTGGGCGGGGGGCGGGAAAACTATAGCGTGATCAGACCTGGGCCTTAGCCTCTATCACTGAGTGAAAAGCCGCGGCGGGCTGCACTGTCATTAATGTGCGCCCTGCCGCATATCGCTGGGGGTAGTGTGTTCTTTAACCGTTGGAGCAACCGTTACCCATGACACGGTATTCGAGAGTGTGCTTGATGCCTTGCGAGTCTTCGTAAACCATGCGGGCCGGTACTACTTCGCAAACATTTGGGATTTCGCTCATGGAAATCACTTTGGCAATATCCAGTTCGGAAGAGTAGGAATAGTGTTCTACAACCGGTTGCTGGTGCGAGACCTGAGTACTTGCTTCATCAGCAAACGCGCTAACACACACACTGCTGAGGGCCAGAACTAACAACGCTTTCATTTCGTATTTACCTGTCTAGGGTCGAGTAGGGTCACGCGGCCCTTGTGAGGCTGCGTGTGAAACTTGGTTTAAGTAAGAGCGATTAAACATGCCTTCGTGGGGGCTGTAACTTGCGTTAATCGCAGTGCCTTGGTTGGCGAGGTGGATTTTAGGCCGCTGCCGGGCGGGCATATAGAGGGGCTTTTGATAAAGACTGTTGACAGATTCTGCAACAATCGTCGAAAACAGGCTGTGTTTACAGGTATTTCAAATCCGTCGGCGCGGGGTAAAGCGCTGTAAGCATCGATCTTGAGCCTTGCGCGGAAAAACCATGGTTTTTCTGGGTGTTTCTTACTACCAACGTCGAATGGATCTCACGCCAAGGCCCGGCTAAAACAGGGTCATAAAACAACAACTACAAATATAGAGGTATGAAACATGAGTGCCGCTTCCCTGTATCCCGTACGCCCTGAAGTTGCAGCCAATACGCTGACTGACGAGGCGACCTACAAGGCGATGTACCAGCAATCGGTCATCAACCCGGATGGCTTCTGGCGTGATCAGGCCAAGCGTCTGGACTGGATCAAGCCGTTCACCACAGTGAAGCAAACCTCGTTCGACGATCACCATGTCGATATCAAATGGTTTGCCGACGGCACTCTTAACGTTTCCTACAACTGCCTGGACCGCCACCTCGCCGAGCGTGGTGATCAGGTCGCGATTATCTGGGAGGGCGACGATCCTTCTGAACAGCGCAACATTACCTACCGTGAACTGCACGAAGAAGTGTGCAAGCTGGCCAACGCATTGCGCGGCCAGGACGTTCACCGTGGTGACGTCGTGACTATCTATATGCCGATGGTGCCCGAGGCGGTTGTCGCCATGCTGGCCTGTACCCGCATTGGTGCGATTCACTCGGTGGTGTTCGGCGGCTTCTCGCCAGAAGCGCTGGCCGGGCGGATCATCGACTGCAAATCGAAAGTGGTGATCACCGCTGACGAAGGTGTGCGTGGCGGCAAGCGCACGGCGTTGAAAGCCAACGTCGACGTGGCGCTGACCAACCCAGACACCTCCAGCGTACAGAAAATCATCGTGTTCAAGCGCACCGGCGGCGACATCGCCTGGTACAAGCACCGCGATATCTGGTACCACGATTTAATGGCCGTGGCTTCGACCCACTGCGCACCCAAAGAAATGGGTGCCGAAGAAGCCCTGTTCATCCTTTATACCTCGGGCTCAACGGGCAAGCCGAAGGGCGTGCAGCACACCACCGGTGGCTACCTGCTGTATGCCGCGCTGACCCACGAGCGCGTGTTCGATTACCGTCCGGGCGAAGTTTACTGGTGCACGGCGGACGTGGGCTGGGTCACCGGCCACACTTATATCGTCTACGGCCCGTTGGCCAACGGCGCGACCACCGTGTTGTTTGAAGGGGTGCCGAACTACCCGGACATCACTCGCGTGTCGAAAATCGTCGACAAGCACAAGGTCAACATCCTCTACACCGCGCCCACCGCCATTCGCGCCATGATGGCCGAAGGTCAGGCGGCGGTTAAAGATGCAGACGGTTCAAGCCTGCGCTTGCTGGGTTCGGTGGGTGAGCCGATCAACCCTGAGGCCTGGAACTGGTACTACACCACGGTCGGCAAAGAGCGCTGCCCGATTGTGGATACCTGGTGGCAGACCGAAACCGGCGCGTGCATGATGAGCCCGCTGCCGGGCGCCCATGCGCTCAAGCCGGGGTCTGCTGCGCGGCCGTTCTTTGGTGTGGTGCCGGGGCTGGTGGACAACCTGGGCAACCTGATCGAAGGCGCGGCCGAAGGCAATCTGGTGATTCTGGATTCGTGGCCGGGCCAGGCACGTACTCTGTACGGCGATCACGACCGTTTCGTCGACACTTACTTCAAGACTTTCCGCGGCATGTACTTCACCGGCGACGGCGCGCGCCGCGATGAAGATGGCTACTACTGGATCACCGGTCGTGTGGACGACGTGCTCAACGTGTCTGGCCACCGTATGGGCACGGCAGAAATCGAGAGTGCGATGGTTGCCCACTCCAAAGTGGCTGAGGCAGCTGTTGTCGGCGTGCCCCATGACATTAAAGGGCAGGGCATCTATGTCTACGTCACCCTTAATGGTGGCGAAGAGCCGAGCGAGGCGCTGCGTCAGGAGCTGAAAAACTGGGTGCGCAAGGAGATCGGCCCGATTGCTTCGCCCGATGTCATCCAGTGGGCGCCGGGCTTGCCGAAAACCCGCTCGGGCAAAATCATGCGCCGTATCCTGCGCAAGATTGCCACGGGCGAATATGACGGCCTGGGCGATATCTCGACCCTGGCGGATCCGGGCGTGGTGCAACACCTGATCGACACCCACAAGAGCATGAAGGTCGCCTGACGCCTCCTTCGTTGTAAGAAAGCCCCGCCAGGCGTTGTCAGGCGGGGCTTTTTATTAGGCCGATCAAATCCCCGCCCAACCTTCTGCGGCTCTTATCAAACATAAAATAACCCATTGTTTTTATTCAAAAAAACTACCCAGCTTTTTCAAGCCTCCATCCCAGCT
>NZ_JBEOPQ010000091.1:0-13852 GCF_040310285.1 Pseudomonas sp. HY2-MNA-CIBAN-0224
GAGGTTTACATCCATGCCGAGCGGGACAAGAACGTTTACATCAAGCATGACAACACGACGTTTGTGGGCAATGACCGGAAGGAGGAAGTAGGCAATGACGAACACCTCTGCATTGCACATGACCAGTCCAATGAGATCGGACGAGACCGCTCGCTTTCCATCGGGCGTAACCATGAGGTCAGCATCGGCAAAGACCTTTGGCAGCAGGTCGGCAATGATCGCTACGACTCCACCACCGCCAATCACCAAAGCGAAGTCGGTGGCCACAGCCAAAGCACAATCAAAGGCCAGCATCGTTTGACCGCAGGCCAAGGCATGCATCAAGCCACCACGGTCTATCAACTGCAGGCCAGTGAACGCGTGGTGTTCCAGGGCCCCGGCGGCAGTATCACGCTGGATGCTCAGGGCATCCATCTCAATGGCGTTGCAATCACCTTGCAGGGCCCGGTGACGGCTAAAGCAGCGGGTGAAGGTAATGCCCTGGCGCTGACGTTGCTGCCCGATACAGGCCAGACCTGCGTGGAGAAAAACCGATGACCCCGGCCACTGTTCAGGCATTCGTCGCGCAACACCATGCGCCCGACGACACGCTGTACTTGCTGCTCGATCTTTCGGCTGACTGCGCCTCGGACGACCCGTTGCACATTGAGGCGTTGCGTCAAACCCTCGGCCGGGAAGCCATTACGCCCCTGCTGCGTCCCGATCTGATGCATACGCCATTAGCTTGCCCCGTGCTCGTGACTCTGGCCGAGCCGGGCAGGTCGCCCTCACAACAGCTGTTGGCACTCTCGGCTCTGCGCGCAAAAGATGATTTTGCCCGCCACAAACGCTATGTGTGTGGCTGGCTCAGCAGTGGCGCCAGTGCACAGACCGTCAGCGCCCATGTCATCGCTCTGGGCCAACTGACGCAGGGGCAGACACGCACGTATTTCCCGGTGCATGAACCCCTTCGCCTGGAGTTGCTCGTCGCCACTTACCGTCGTAATGAACCGGGGCCGTGGTGGCCAGTTCGACACTGGCTGCTGCCCACTAGCAGCGGCGACAGCGGTGTGCTGACAGGCATCCCCGATCAGGGTTCTGCTCCCGACGAGCGCGCTTACGCCATACAGCAGGATGTGCCCATGGTGTCTGCACTGCTGAGCAGTTGGCGGCGGGCGCTGCAAGTGCCACTCACCTATGCACCTGATCGCTGGAACGGCCCTACAGCACTCCCGCCGCTAGCCGCTGCAAAGGCTTACATGCAAATCCGCCAAGCCCGCACGCTGGGGCTCGCACAACAACCCGACCTCCTGACACTGGCTTTGTTCCACCTGATGCTGCACCCGCGCCTGCATGAACATGCCGGCGTTCGCGGCGTGATCAAGCAGGCTGTCCAAGAACAGCGACCGCTCAGCACCTTGTTTGCTCTCTTCAACGACAGCGCCTGGAGGCAGGTTGTGGAGGATTTATTCTATGCCGGAGCTTGTCCATGACTTTGGGTACGCAATTCAATATCGCCATCAGCGAAACAGCCGTATTAACGGACCGTTGCAGGGCCTGTCAACGTAAGGGCCTGCCCATTCTGCCGTTGCGCCACGCCCTCGTGCCGCGCTCACGGGATGAACAAACCCGACCCGATACCGTACAAACTGATACGCGCATGGGGTTGCGCACCTTGCGTGCGGGCTACCTCTACGTGCTGCTGGATCGTTCGATCTGGCAGGCTTATCAGGTGACGCCGGACGGCTATTTGCGCCAGTTCAACCCCTACGAGCCAGCGCCCGCCAACGAGGCTTCTCTGTCCGATGCATGCGTCAGCGCCCATCACGATGGCCCGGCATCGTTCCTCAACATAGACACCGACAAACACACCACCGCCTGGCTGGCCTTTGCTAGTGACCCTTGGCCCGCCAGCGTGCTGGACGGTTACAAAGCCGGTCGCGCTCCAGAGCGCTTTCAAAAGCTCGACCTCGCCAGCGCACGCGATAATCCGGCCAGCGTCGGCCTGGCCATGAACACTGAAAACCTGCAGGTGGACAAGCAGGTCTACGAGTACCAAGCGCATAAAACCGCAGCCTCATCCGCAGTCCTTGCACTTAACCCTCCGGTAAAAGACTGGCGCTTCTACGAGCACTCACAACAAGCGCACACGCCGTATTTTGATAGCGTGCACGGGTTCTGCAGCCGGGCCCATCGTGTAGGCGCGCTGAAGGGCTTTGTGATTGGCGCCATCGCGACCCATAAACTCCAGCAAGGCGTACTGGCCTTTGTGCTGGATGACACTATCGGTCTGGTGCAGGAATACAACGGCCTGCGTAACGGCTGGATCGAGACCCGACAGCAGTGGATGAGCGAGCCAGAGCGGGCCTACAAGTACCAGACCTCTCAGCTGTTGCTGGCTATCCGCGTCGTAAACCGTGAAACCGCTGACAATCAGACACCGCCAGCGATTGATCCTGTCAGTGGCGATGGACCACCGGACTTTTCCAGCCCCGAGGTGCAACGCGAACGACTCGTACGGCAAAGAACCCTGAGCGCCGATGAGGCGCTGGAAGAGCGTTACGACGAACAAGCCCGCGCGCTGTTTCAGCGACTTTATGAAGAGGAGTTGGCGAACTACCAGCGCTATATCGATCAGAGCGCACACGCCTACGTTGCCGCCTGCCGCTCACAGCAGTTTGTACGAATCGAGCAACATGACTACGACGGGGCCAATCGCCCGTCAGGGCTGGCCTACTGTCAAACCATGGCACGCTGCCTGGAGGGCGGCATCAGCGAGGCGCCGCCCCCGCAAGACAAAGGCTCACACACCCAGAGCCCTCCTGCAGACACCGGCCCCACGGCATCACTGTGGAGCGATTGGCTTAAAAATCCGCAAAGCCCGGTCTATCGCGCCCTCTTAGTCCGTGACAAAAAACTACTGGCAGACCTGCTGCCCAGCTTTAACGCTGAGACAGATGAGAGTGAGTGGAACGACACTGAAAAGCTCTATTCCACGATTGTCGCGCTCATCGGCAGCGACGAGTTCAAACACTCTGTTCGCCCTCATCTGCAACTGGCCATGGCGCAACTTCTGGGGGCGCTCAACAGCGCGGCGGCCCGCTTGCAACCGGCACTCAGCCCGGCTGTGGCGCGTGTTGTGTCGCGTCTTAACAGTGCCGTGCAACTGCTCTATAACGGCGTGCATCTGACCCAGCTCAAAGTGACGATGACTCTGGGTCAGTACTACGCCCTGCAATCCGAATACCTGCGCAGCCTGCAACAAAAAGCCGCTGATGCCATCGACCGCACCTGGGACAGCGCGAAAGACAAGTTGGGCGAGATCGACCATGAGGCCCGCCAAGCGCGCAAACAGGTACGCCCGATCATCCAGAACGGCCTGCTCAGCCTGGCGGTGTTGAACCCTAAAATAGCTGACCATGCCGTGACCATCAGCGTTTGGGTCGAAGGTAAAGTCACCGAACTGCAAGACAGCCTGATGCGCCAGGCCAACCTGGGCGTGGATCATCTGGGCCGAAGCGCACACGCCTTGCTGGTGAACGTCACCGTCGGTTTTGGCACCCTCGACCCGCAAACGCGCAAGCTGCTGCAAGGCCTCAAAGTATCAACCCAACAAGCGGCGCACTGGGTGCGCACCGGCTTTACCGGGCTGCGCGGTGTCGCCACCAGCAGCGAACTGCTGCTGGCCATTGGCGGCCTCTACTTTGCCAGCGACTCATTGAAGAAGAACATTGAAGAAGCGGAAAAGGCCATTGGGGATAAATCCGATGAGGCCAGGTTGGCGCTGTATGGGAGTAGTTTGGGGGTGTTGGGTGGCGGGGTTGAGATTGTGGGCATTGCACTGGAAGCTAGCTCAAGCCGACTACAAAAAAGCAACGCACTAAACCCTGCCCGAACAGCAAGGTTTAAATCCCTGGCTAATACCGGACGCTTGCTGGCTAGAGCCGGTGCGACAATTGGCGCAGTTGCTGGTTTATATGATGCGACACAGGCGGGATTTGCAGCTAATCGCAGCTCTAAGGGAGGAGACAGGAATGCGTCACTAGGGTATGGAGTCTCTACGATGCTTTTAGGCGGTGGGGCAGGGTTCGGTATCTGGGCAGCTGTTGCAGGTGCAAGCACGCTACTTGGTCCACTTGGGGTAGCGATACTCCTCGGCATGGCCGGATACGCATTCCTCAAATGGGCTGAAGGGCAGGAATCAACACCTCTCGAGCGCTGGGCCCGCCGCTGCTACTTCGGTTATCACAATGAAACACCGCCCATTCATTGGAACAAACCTGAACATGCCGCCATGGCCATTGCCGAACTCAACGCCGCGACCATGGGGGTTGAAGCGGGCGTCAACTTCAGCTTGCGACTCGCCGAAACCGACTCTCCCGGCAACATGGGCAAGAGCTCGACAATCCTCAGGCGACAACTGGAATATCGCCTGGTCCTGCCGCTCTTCGATGCCGAGCGTTCGGCGTATCGCTGGTCACTTACGGTCCATCGCCACGGCGATGGTGCGGCCGATCAGTACTTGGGCGGTGAAGTCGTGGCGCAAGGCAATTTGAACCCGCCCGAACTGGCGACGCCGGCGAGCAAGCGTCAAACAGCACTGGCCGTTCCCAAACTGCCGAAAAAGCCGGATTACCAAGCCAACAGCACCACACCCACCCTAAATATTCGGACAGTCACGTCCGCCGATGCCCGCACGCTGCAAGTAAAAGACATCAAAGGCGCAATTGAGCTGCTGCCCGATAGCCGTCGACACAACATCGAAGCGGCCACTTTGTCCCTGACCTACTGGCCAAATCGCGACATTCTCGATGCCTATGCGGAACTCACTTTAATGGATGAGCAGTAAACCACATGGCCTGCCTGCTGTTAGTGCACTCATTTCGTATCTGTCCTACGGCAAACCTTGCTGAAAGCCATTAACACTGAACTTCACCTTTTACGACTGGCAGCCTCCTCAAAAGATCGAAGAGGCAAATGGCACTTATCTGAACTGGAAAGAACGCATGTTATTTAAAACACCTCTACTCGATAAACCGGCCCCGGGCTGGAAGCACGATCTTCCTGGCCCTAATGAGCCTCCATCTACAGAACCTTACCCGCCAGTACTCACTAATCCACCCAATCATATTGATGATGTTTATCTTGAGCTAGCACGTGCCACTATAAGAATGCGCGGGATTGGCATTTTGCTAACGCCCTTTATGTTTTTGCTCTTCTGTATGGCTCCAACCGCTTTAATTTCATATGTAATTGATACGGGGAATATACCTCCGCTTACTCCAAGTATCTTCTTGATTATTGCGGGCGCTATAACGCTATGGGCGGGCATGTACTTCTGGAGAATGGACACTTCAGCCCCACGCGACGAGCCCATCCGTTTCAACCGCGCTCGACGCAAGGTCTATGTCTACCGCTTTCGTCGTAACGGCCTCAAACCCTTCAGCCGCAGCGCCTGGGGGGCTCGCGCTGAAGTGTATGACTGGGACAATCTGCACGCCGAAGCCTGCAGCATTTATGGCGCCATGGGCAGCGGCGGCTCGATCCAGACAGTCACGCTGGCAGTACTGGAACCCGGTACCCATAAGGTAGTCGACCGTTTTCACTTCGCCCACGATATCCAGCAAGGTGAAATGTACTGGGCCATGGCCCAGCTCTTTATGCAGCAAGGCCCGCAAGCGCTGCCGTCGTTCCCGCGCACGCCCCGTGACTGGAACAACGAAAAAATACGCTTCAACCTCGCCCGCCGCCTAGCGCCCAAAGTGCACTGGCCAGAGGCTATCGACCTGGAGTCGCGCTCGGCGCCGTCGACACACGGCTAACCATCATATTTCGTTCGCCCTGTGGCTGCCTGCTCACTGCGAACTGGAACGTACTTATGCTATTTAAAACACCTCTACTCGATAAACCGGCCCCGGGCTGGAAGCGTGATTTACCGGGGCCAAACGAGCCTCCATCCATAGAGCCTTACCCGCCAGTACTTACTAATCCACCCAATCATGTTGATGATGTGTACCTTGAGTTGGCGCGCGCCACGATGAGGGTTCGGGGTGTTGGTATTTTAATAGGGTCTTTTCTTTTGTTGCTTTCTATGATTCCACCTCTCATATGGATTGTTCTTTTTAGAGCAACGGAAAACATCCCTTCTTTGGCTTTTTACTTCTTCGGGCTATTTGCGTTTATAGCTCCCCTATGGGCGGGTATACACATCTGGAGAATGGACACTGAAGCCCCACGCGACGAACCCATCCGTTTCAACCGCGCCCGACGCAAGGTCTATGTCTACCGCTTCCGTCATAACGGCCTCAAACCCTTCAGCCGCAGCGCCTGGGGGGCACGCGCTGAAGTGTATAACTGGGACAATCTGCACGCCGAGGCCTGCAGCATTTATGGCGCCATGGGCAGCGGCGGCTCGATCCAGACAGTCACGCTGGCAGTACTGGAGCCCGGTACCCATAAGGTAGTCGACCGTTTTCACTTTGCCCACGATATCCAGCAAGGTGAAATGTACTGGGCCATGGCCCAGCTCTTTATGCAGCAAGGACCGCAAGCGCTGCCCTTGTTTCCGCGCCCGCCCCGTGACTGGAACAACGAAAAAATACGTTTCAACCTAGCCCGCCGCCTCGCACCCAAAGTGCACTGGCCAGAGGCTATCGACCTGGAGTCACGCTCGGCACCGCCAGACGAAAGCTAGCCTCCGTCCTGACCCTGCCTTACGGTCAGCGCTTCACCTTGCGACATCATCCATTTGAGCAGCGCGCTTACCGGCACCCGATGAGTGCGCTCAACCCAGTGCACGTCGTCGAGGCTGTAATGCTCAATGTAGCGAGTGAGCACGATTTCATCCCGATCATCCGACAGGCACAGGCTGGTTTCACTGCATTGCAGGGTGGCGGTGTCACTTTTTACCAGCCGTTGCTCCAGCAGCATGGGCGAATTATCAGCAGACATGGCACACCTTCTCGATCGCGGGAGGCTGATGCTCGCACCCGCGTTTTGCGCGTGTATGTCTGCTTTGTTGCCAAGTTGAAATATATGACGGGGCGCGCTGAATAGTTTTAGATATGAATTCTTACAGAACTTAAGTGATGCGCCGGTGAGCAGTCTGTTGATCGTAGACGATGACCTTGAGGTCCTTGCGCTACTGAAAAAATTCTTTGAGCAGCACGGTTATTCGGTGCAGGTCGCTATCGATGGCGCGGCGCTGTGGGCGGCCGTGGCGATCCAGTCACCCGACTTGATCATTCTTGACTTGATGTTGCCCGGAGAAAATGGTCTGGCCCTGTGCCAACGCCTGCGCCAGCAGTATTCCACGCCCGTTATCATGCTGACCGCCATGGGCGAGCTGAGTGACCGGGTGGTTGGCCTGGAAATGGGGGCCGACGATTACCTGAGCAAACCTTTTGACGCCCGCGAGCTTCTGGCCCGAGTGCGTGCGGTGCTGCGCCGGGCGGCCGACAGCCAGCCGGTGACCGGCGAAGTGCCGCGACCAATGCTTGTGTTTGCCAACTGGCAACTGGACCTCACGCGCCGCGAGTTACGCTCTCCGCAGCAAGTAATGATCCCGCTGTCGGCGGGCGAATTTGATTTGCTGCTGGTTTTTCTGGAGCACCCGCAGCGCATTTTGACCCGTGAAGTGTTGCTGGACCTGGCCCGTGGCCCTGCCCACGAAGCGTTTGATCGCAGCATCGACGTCCAGGTCAGCCGCTTGCGGCGCAAGCTGGAGTTCGACAGCAACGGGGTAGAGATGATTCGTACGGTACGCAACGTCGGCTACCTGTTCACACTCGGCGTGGTTCGTAAGTGAAGCGCTGGTTGTCAGGCTGGAGCCTGCGCAGGCACGACACCCTCACGCGCTGGATCGCCCTGACCACGCTTGCCGCCATGCTCACAGCGCTGGCCTTCAATGCCCTGTTTACCCAACTGGCAGGTGTTTGGGCTTACCCGCCCTTGAGCGAAATAGGCTTGCTCGAACGCACCGCGTTAACCACTCATATGATCGAAGCCGCGCCCCCTGAGTTGCGTGCGCATCTGGCAGCCACGGCGAGTAACGCCAAATCCACCGTTAGTTGGCACGCCACGCATCAAGAAATGAACTTGCCGGCGGTCCATGATGATTTGCGTCGAACCGTCACGCCCGAGGGCAGGCAACTGTTGGACAAACCTGACCAGCAACTGGAGGTTTATCACCCCGACGATTGGCCGCAGGGACACGGTTATTACGCCTTGGTCGTGCAATTGTCTGATGGCTCCTGGTTGATGTTCAGCGCAGCAGCGCGCAGTTGGGGGCTGGGGGAGTGGCAGCGCAACTTGATCCTGATCGTTCTGGTGCTGATCTCCACCGTGCTGGTCGCGTTGATTGCGACGCGTCATCTGGCCAAGCCGTTGCGGCATTTTGCCGAAGGGGCCCGGCGTTTCGGCGCAGACTTTGGCGCTCCGCCGATTGAACCGGTTGGGCCCATAGAAATCCGCCAGGTGATCGTTGCGTTCAATGCCATGCAAGGGCAATTGCAGCATTTCATCAACGACCGTACGCAAATGCTGGCGGCCATTTCCCATGACTTGCGCACGCCGCTGACGCGCATGCGTCTGCGCGGCGAGTTCATTGAAGACTCCGAGCAACAGCAGCGGCTGTTTCGCGACGTCGACGAGATGCAGGCCATGATCAATGCCAGCCTGGAGTTCTTTCGCGACGACGCCCGCCTTGAGCAGGCGACTTCATTTGATCTGGCAGAACTGCTGCGAACCCTGACGGACGACTACCGCGATCAGTCCATCGACATCGCAATCAGCAGCCCGCAGCATCTGGTCTTTTTTGGTCGGCCCATGGGCATCAAGCGAGTGGTGGGCAACCTGCTGGACAACGCCGTCAAATACGCTCAAGAACCGACGATTGAGCTGAGCGCAGACGACCAGCAGGTCACCTTGCTGGTACTTGACCGAGGCCCGGGGATTGCACCTGAGAGCCAGGAACAGGTGTTCGCACCGTTCTTTCGCCTTGAAGGCTCGCGCAATAAAAACACCGGCGGGGTGGGCTTGGGCTTGTCAGCCGCCAGAGCAATTGTGTTGGGGCAGGGCGGCACGCTAACCCTCTGCAATCGCCCTGACGGCGGGCTCGAAGTAAAGGTGCTGCTACCGGTTTTGCACGGTAAATAACAAGGCCGCCACCAGCGCGCACACTGCGCAGAGTGCCCAAAGCGCTCCCCATCCCCACTGGCTCACGGCGGCAGACGCAACGAGGGGCGCGAGGAACAAACCGAGGAAGGCGCCACTGTTGCCCATGGCGATGGCCGTGCCTGAGCGTTGGGCCCCGGCAAGGGTGGCCAGTTCGGCGTAGGCCACACCGTGCCAGATCGACACCAGCGTACCGGCAACGATCAGCACAACGGGCAGTACAACGCTGGCCAATGCGGAAGGCATTGGCAGTACGCCGCTGGCGATGCTTAGCCCCAGGAACGCTGCGGCGCTGAACAAGGCGCAGGCTTTTAAAAAGGTCGGGCGGTTGTTGCGTTGATCGGTCCAGTGGCCGCTCCACAAACGGCCGACAATGGCCCCCGCCTGGATCACTGCCAGCGTCAACGAAGCCGTCGCCACGCTCAGGCCGACGCCATCGTGGAAGAACACTACGGCATAGGTCACCAGAGTGAATTGCGGTGCACACAGCAGGCTGATGGCGAGCACGGCGCGCCATACGTTCAGATCACGCAGCGGGCTGATACGCTTGAGCGCAGGCTTGGCCTGGGCGATTTCAGGCTCATGAATCCAGCGCCAGACCAGACCACTGCACAGCAGGCACAACGCCGCGGCAGCAGCAAACACCGCGCTGAACCCATAGGTGTGGGCGAGCCAGGGCAAAACGATTGCGCCCAATGCGTAGCCGCTGGGCACGGCGGTTTGCCGAATGCTCATGGCCAGCCCGCGTTCGCGCTCCTGAAACCACAGCATGATCGCCCGGCCACTGGCGCCGTTGACGCTGCTGCCCAACACGCCGGTGGCGAACAGCCCAAGACATAACCCCAACGCTGTGGGGGCATGCCCAGCAAAAGCCGCGAGCAAGAGTAAAGACAGTGCAGCGCTCAACAAGCCTGTCAGCAGCACAGGGCGGTCGCCCCAACGATCGGTCAGCAAACCCCAGGGGATTTCACTCACGGCAATGCCGAGCCCGAGAATACCCAGTGCCAGCCCCAGTTCACTGTTCGACAACTGATAGCTGCTGCGCAGATACACCGCCGTGGCCGGTACACCGCCGACCACGCAGGAAAAACTGACGTTCGCGCCAACTCCCGCAGCCAGTACTTTCCAGCGATGTTGTTGATTGAGTGGCATTGACGCTCTCCCGTTGGGTGACTTGTGAGCGGTCAGCGTCCCATGCCATGATCGTGCGAAAAATCAATTAATTTTTAAAATAATCCCGAAAAACAGGATGATTATGCGGCCAGTCAGTTTCGACCTTGATGTGTTGCGCAGCTTCGTCTGCGGGGTTGAGTCCGGCAGCTTTGCGGCAGCGGCGGACAAGCTGGCGCGCTCGACATCGGCCATCAGCGCCCAGATGAAAAAGCTCGAGGCCCAAGTGGGGGTGCCGTTGTTGCGCAAGGCGGGCAGGGGGCTTGAGTTGACTCAGGCGGGCGAGCAATTGCTGGACTATGCGCGGCGCTTGCTGAGTCTGAATGACGAAGCGCTGTTTGCGGTTTCAGAGGCGTCCCTGCAAGGTTGGGTGCGATTCGGCCTGCAAGAAGATTTGAGCGGTTTTCTGCCCTCGGTGCTGGGGCAATTTGCCCGTGCCCATCCGCAGGTTCGGGTCGAGGCGCAAATTGCCCGCAATGCCGATTTGCTCAGCCGCCTGGAGTCCGGTGCGCTGGACATGGCAGTGGTGTGGGGCGAGAGCGCCCGGCGCAGTGAAACCATCGCCCGTTTGCCCATGCGCTGGATCGGCTCCGAACAGCAGTCGCTCGCCTGGAGAGCCCATTCAGCGGAGCCTCTGCCGCTGATCATGTTTGACACCCCTTGCCCGTTCCACACGGCGGGCACCGAGGCGCTGAGCCGTCAAGGCATCGACTGGCGCGTGGCGTTCACCAGCTCCAGTTTGCCCGGCCTGGCAGCCGCCACCCAGGCAGGTCTGGGCTACACCATCAGAACCCGCCTGGGCTTGCAAGCTGGCACCTGCGTGCTCGATGAGCAGCACCTCGGATTGCCGGAACTGCCGAGCATCGCCTTGACCTTGCGCTATCAGCAGGCGGAAAGATCCGTGGCTGTCGAGCGCTTGTCACGCATCGTTCTGCAGGCAATCAAGCAGCAACTGGAGTGAGTGTTCTACTCACCAGACCGCGTCTGCGCTGGCGCAGTCATGTCCGGTCGACGGCTCAAGGCCAGCACTGCCAGCCCTCCTGCTAGTGAAACACCGACCAGCAAGCCCATCGCCGCCTGAAAACCCGACAAAAAAACCGTCTGTGTCCACACATCTGCGGACGATGTGGCCGAGGTATACAGCGCCGTGGCAATCGTCACGCCCAGCGCGCCGCCCAGGTTATGCAAGGTCCATGACGTGCCCATCGCGACTGCGCCCAGTTGCTCTGGCACCGAAGACAAGGCCGCCATGGTCGAAGGGCCGAGCATGCATCCCCAACCGATGCCCATACTGGCAAATGCCAGCAACACCGTGGACAGATCACTGTTCAGGGTAAAACGCGACTGAATCAGCGCCGACAGCGCCAGAAACAGCAGGCCCGCAATCAACACCGGCGTGGTGGTGTAGCGATCAACCAGTCGTCCGGCGAGCGGGGATACTGCAGCCATCACCAAGGTAGTCGGCAGGAGCATCCAGCCAATGCCCGCGTTGTCCTGCCCGCGGATAAAACCTAGATACAACGGCATGAGAAAAAACGCCGCGCAGTAAAAAAACGCCAGGCAAAACGTCGCAATACTGGCCGCTATAAAGCGCCGGTTAGTAAAAATCCCGAGGTTTACCAACGGTTGTTCAGCCCTTAGCTCGATGCGAATAAACAGGGCCAGCAGCACCGCCGTGCCCCCCGCCAGCAGCAGCGTCTGAACAGACCCCCAGCCCCATTCACCGGCATGGCTGATCAACAGCAGCAGGCCGGGGATGCCCAGCATGAGCAGGAGCAAGCCGGGGATGTCGAGCTTTTGCGTCGTTGCAGGTGGGCGTGAGGCTTGCAATTGCCCCAGGCACAGCGCAAAGGCGAGCACGATCAAGGGCACATTGAGCAAAAACACCGAGCGCCAGCCCCATGCCGCCACCAGTAACCCGCCGGCAACCGGGCCCGCTGCCAGCCCCAGGCCATTGGCGGCAAACAGAAGCCCCAGGGCCATGCCGCGCTGCCGGGGCGCGAACGCATCGGCCACCAGGCTGGCCGAGGTGGTGTAGAGCACGGCGCAGGACAGCCCTTGCACAAATCGCCAGGCAATCAGCATGCCGATTGAAGTCGACAAGCCAGCACCCAATGACGCCAGGGCAAATACCAGCATGCCGGTATACAGCGCGCCACGGCGGCCATACAGATCCGCCAGCCGCCCGGCTGCGACCATGAATGAACAGAGCGCCATGACAAACATCGTCACCACCCATTGGCTTTGATCGATGCTCGCATTCAACTCGGTTTGAATCGCCGGTATCGCGGTGTTGACGATGGTGAAGTCGATACAGCCCAGAAAGCTGGCAATGGAAATGCCCCCCAACGCCAGCCAGCGGCTGTGGGTTTTGATAGCAGAAGACATGGCAGACAAGACTCGTGCAAAAGTAGTTTGCGTATTTTATCTGTGAGGTTTAATCCGCAGTTCAGCTATAAATACCAAGCTCTCAGGACTAGAAGTCTCAAATAGAAAAGGCCTCAGCCATGGTTTCAGTAGAAGGATTGACCGGTATTCAAGCGTTCGTCGCGGCTGTGCAAACCGGCAGTTTCAGTGGCGCTGCCCGCCAATTGGGGCAGACACCTTCGGGCATTGGCAAAGCGGTCTCGCGGCTTGAACAACGGCTGGACGCGCGATTGCTGCACCGCACCACCCGCAGCCTGTCGCTGACGGATGAAGGGCTGGCGTTTTATGACAGCTGCGTGCTGGCGCTGGAGGAATTACAGCGCGCGCAGTCCTCTTTGAGTGAGCGTCGTCGCGTGCCTTCCGGGCGATTGCGCGTGGCTGTTCCGGTCTTGCTGGGGCGCTACTGGATTGCGCCGTTGCTCTTGAAATTGGCAGCGCAGTACCCGGCACTTGAACTTGAAATGGTCTTCTCCAGCCGCGCGGTGGACTTTGCCGAAGAGGGTTACGACCTGGCGGTTCGCATTGGCACGCTGGAAGACAGCACCACCTTGGCGGCCAGACATATAGGCAGCCAAAGCCTGGTGGTATGTGCGTCACCGGCCTATTTGCAGGCGCATGGTCAGCCGCAATCTCCCGCAGACCTGGCCAGCCATGCCTGCATTGGAACGCTGCGCAACGGGCGTGTCGAGGGCTGGCATTTTAGCGGCTTGCCGGGCCGCACGAGCCTGTTGCAACTACCTGCGCGATTGCGTCTGGGGGATATGGAAGCCGTTGCAGCTGCGGCTCTCAACGGCCACGGAGTGGCACAGTTGCCCGGTTGGTTGGTCGATGCACAGATCAAGACGGGTGCCTTGGTGGCGTTGTTGCAAGCGTATCAGGCACCGGGTTTGCCGATTCATGCGGTATGGCCAGCGTCCCCAGCGATGACCGCCCGGGTTCGCATCGTCATAGACCTGCTGCGCGAGTCACCGCTGCCGGGTCGTGCGCCTGTATGAGTACCAGGCGCGCCTCAACCCCCCCGAGCTGCCGCCCCGTCTTCGACGCCGCGCTGTCGCGCAGCAAACAGGCCGCCGAATATCTTCAGCATCCCCCAATCGGTTCC
>NZ_JBEOPQ010000092.1:0-13693 GCF_040310285.1 Pseudomonas sp. HY2-MNA-CIBAN-0224
CATCTTGGCCTCCTGGCTTTAATGGCGGTGTATTTTACAGAAAATCGTATTTCTTGGGTTTACGTACAGAGCCTAGCATCGCGAATGACCTCATAAAGCGAATGGGCCTTGCCGCTTGAGTAACCATTGCGAGTGACGAAGCCATTAATATCACTATAAGTCTGAGCACTCAACGCTCCGCGAGCGACTGACTCAGGCAAATTAGCAACTACCATGCTTGGCGTATGTATCTGTATTTCAGCCGACAGTCCAGATCTTGTAGAAATAGTTGCATGCACCCCTCTGTAACCGCTGTCACCCGGCAAAGAATTTATTACTTTAATCGTTGCACCTCGCCCCTGCAGATCGTTAATAACATTGCCAATGTTTCTTTTTTTAACCACCAACGTATTTCTTGCTATATCTTTGATTTTTGATGCATCGCCGCCATAATCATTTATTACTTTTTCCCATGCCCGATCCCTGCCTTTCAAAGGCGCCGGGATAGCTGTTCCTCTGTACTTTTTCGCCAGACCAATCGCAATCTCATCTATGTGCTGTTTTGCTGCCGGCGCCTGGCTGTACATCGCGTTGAATTGTCTTTTCTGAGCAAAGCGTCTTACTCCTCTGAAGACAGACGCAAAAAGGACATGCCCACTGGGGTCAACAAAATTAACGGGGTCCCCCGAACAATAGCCATAGCTATTAATACCGCCCGCCCCAAAGGGACTCCAGCTGTCAGGGCTGTTGAAGCGCATCAACACAGGGTTATACGCACGGTATCCATTGCCGAGTAAGTAATGCCCTGTAGCTGGATCGCTGTATTCACCATTAAAAGTGGGCAATTGCACGTCTGCACTGCCTTGAGCACTAAATCCGTAGGCAAGGCACGGTTGAATATGATCTAACTGCTGCGAGGTCGAGTTGATAACCGTATGGGACACATTACTGCCCAGCAACGTGACACTGTTACAATCCGCTAAATGATCTCGCTGAGCCAAGAGATATCCCCCTCCATTGAACACCGAGCGACTGACATCGCCCTCAACAGAAGTACAGCGAACATTTTTTTTATAGAATACATTAACCTCTGAAAATTTCTTTGACCGACATCGAACAAGCCGGTTTAGAGCATCATAGACATAATGAACACTATTAACATCATCACCACTCATACTTTTAGCTCCTAACAATCAACAATAGAGCCAACAGCGTAGGAAATCTTTTATATTTTGAATACCCCCAAAAGCAACTGGATTTGCCTGCTCATGTATCATCCAAAATAAATATCACCCACTGTTAATTATTCAAATGAATAACAATGCCAAATATTACATACAGAAGTCGGCGATCAATTGCAGAACGCATCAGCCCTGCGCTGCGTACGAGACTTTCCAGACTGTCATTTTTCTCCATCCTTGGGCTCCAGTGGATCAGAGAGCCCGGCAGTCTTGCGCAGAATGCCAAGCAACTCATTGAAGATGGGGCACAAGGCATTTGCCTGATAGTGAGCCTGGTTTCCTCGTCGGGTGAGCGTGAGGATTCCTGACTGCTCAAGACGTGTTAGTTCACGCATCAAGCTGCCTTTTCCTACCTGCGCCCAACGCGCTATTTCATTCACGTAAAAACTCTGATCAGGCTTGCCAAACAGCAAGCCCAATACTTTCTGTTGCGTATTAGTAAACAGCGCATCGCTTAGAGACAACATGGTTACAACCCACAATAAGTCCCAAAAAGGGAACGATAGGTCCCTTTTTGGGACTTATCAAGTCATCCGAAAAAACAAGCCCATTGCACGCTATATCGGATCCGTCCCTTTCCCTTGCCCGAACTTTCCGAGACAATCCCGCACGCATTGCGCCTGAACGTTTACGCGCCTAGTCTCGCCCTGCCGCTGCACAAATCAGCGGTCGGGTTTAGCAGCTCGGACAACGTTAGGCGTTTATCGCCCCCCTTCAAATCAGGCGCTACTTTCGGTCTGAATTTTATGGTGGTCGTGCGCAGGGCACCTTCGGGTGCGCCGGGTTCCTAACGTTCCGGTCTGCTAACCTGCGCTCGGCTGCCACCCATCGTTTAGCAGCGAAGTTGGCAGCCTCTAATCACGTTAGGAGTTAGCCACAATGTTAAAAATCACCCCCGACCCACCGCTTGACGGTTCGTCCGTCCCAGCGCCTAGCGTTGACCTGATGAATAATCAGGCAGCCATAGCTCGGGCCTTGAGCTTTTACTTGCCTGATACGCCACCGCCCCCTGTCAACTCCGACACCGAAGAAAATTTGGTGCATGCATCAAGCTTGTTGCGTTGTGCCAGTGTCTCAGCAGTTGAGGCAAGCAACCATTTGGACGGGACACAGCGCGATCTGGTGTTGTCGGTGCTGCACTTGGTGGATATGGCCAGAACACAGGTTGAAAAATCCTTGAGTAGCCTCAACCCACGCTGATCCGGACATGCGCCTGTTTCGCGGCAGGCGCATTAACCTCCAGAAACAGCAGGATAAAAAATCGAATCAATAGACTGCACAACCCCCTGTAGGAGCGAGCTTGTCTCGCGATCTTTTGATCGTTTAAAACGTTCAAGATAAAAACCACTGCACGCGGCCTCATTACCGCCCTTTCCGTGCCCAAACTGTGATGCCTGGCCTACCTATCAGTTCTGACAGGTATTCAACGCACCGCCACAAAGCCACACTCCAAAGGAGTTTTCCTACAAGAAGCAGCGCTATGGCTATTCATAAGCATTCGAATATCACAGGTTACGGCTACGACCCATTGGACAGAGTTGTCGTTGTTACAGCCGAAAGTGAAGGCCGGATTCAACGCTTCTATTCCCAAGACCAATTGATCACTGAAATACATGCAAACCGGCAAGTCTGTGCGTTCACGTATCCAGGCGGAGCTTTGGCGCAACGAGAGCATCAGGACGGGGCAACTCGAACCACCTTGCTGGGTATTGACCTTCAGCGCTCGGTTTTACACACCCTGCTCACCCCGGCTCAGCACGAACCCAGCGCTTATACCCCGTATGGGCACAGCACCCACCAAGGCTTTTTTTCAGGTTTTAATGGCGAAAAACCAGAGCCCATGACAGGGCATTATCTGTTGGGTAAGGGTTATCGGGGGTACAACCCGACACTCATGAGGTTTAACAGCCCGGACAACCTGAGCCCTTTTGGAAAAGGCGGGACGAACCCCTATGCCTACTGCGCAGGCGACCCCATAAACAGAATGGACCCAACGGGCCACTTTTGGCTTTCGAACCTGTTCCACAAGCTGGTTAACTGGGGATCTCTAGCCTTGGTAGGTGCGGGTGGTGCGTTGTTTCACAGGTCTGTAAGCAGTCCCGTGACAGATATAGTAGGCAATACACTTGCAGGACGTATTGATGTCAGCGGCCTAGTCATCAGCGCAGCCATGGGGATAACCGGGGTTGCTTTTAATCAGGCGAGTCGGAGACTGGCAGTTACCAAGCTTGTGCCGCTGTTGCCACAGTACACTCTGCCAAGCAACCAAGCTGCGCTCCTTGGCGAATCAGCGATAACCATCCATAGCGTACGTAACACCTAGTCGGGCGCTTCTGGCTCGCTACCCGACAGCACCAGCCTCTCCAACCCCAGTAGATCCGGGATTTTTGCCACGCTCTCGCCCACTTGCACCGCCGCGCGTTCGAACGGGCTGAGGGGCACGTCGACGAAGCTCAGTTGGCTGTCGAGCCGGTAAGAGCGCGGGATGCCTTGCACCACCAGGCCGATGAATTTGAGGCGCGGGTCGCCGCTCAGGGTGTTGAGGATGACGATGCGCGCGCGCTCGCCGATGACCAAGGGGCCGCCGCAAGCCGCTTCGAAGCTGATCAGCGGCAGTTCGCGGTCGCGCCAGTTGATTTGCCGGACGTGCCAGGACGGTGAGTCGATACTCGGCTCGCCACGCTGCCAGTCGATCAGTTCGGCAATCGCCACGTTGGGCAGGAGCAGGTAGCGGTCGGCCAGCGGCAAGAGCAAGCAGGTCAGGCTGCCGACGCGGTGATCAAGCATGGAAGTTGCTCCAGTAGGCAATGCGCTCCAGCAACACCGACTCTTGATACGGCTTGCCCAGGTAGTCGTTGACGCCAATCGCCATCGCGCGGTTCTGGTGCTTTTGCCCGGTACGCGAGGTGATCATGATGATCGGCAGGTCTTTGAGACGCGGGCTGTTGCGCACGTGGGTGGCCACTTCAAAGCCGTCCATACGCGGCATTTCGATGTCCAGCAGCATCAGGTCCGGGATGTGGTCTTCGAGCACGCTCATGGCGTCGACGCCGTCTTTGGCGGTAATCACGTTCATGCCGTTGCGCTCGAGCAAACGGCTGGTCACCTTGCGTACGGTCACTGAGTCGTCGACCACCAAAACCAGCGGCGGGCGCACCGCCGGGGTGAATTCCAGTACGCCGTTGGCTTCATTGATCGCCTGCTGCAAAGGCTGACGCGCCTGATGCGCACGCAGGTAGGCGAGCAGGTCAAGGATCAGCACCACGCGGCCGTCGCCCAAAATGGTCGCCCCCGACACACCTTGCACCCCGGTAAATTGCGGGCCAAGGCTTTTGACCACGATTTCACGCGAGCCCGCCAGCGCATCCACGTGCAAGGCCACTCGCTGGTCATTGCAATGCACCAGCAACACCGGCAGCGAATGGTTTTGCCCGATCAGTTGGGGTTTGCCCACGGTTTGCAGCAATTCGCCCAGGTAACGCAGGTCGTAATCCTGGCCCGCGTAGTGGTACATGGGCGGGTCGAGCTGGTAATAGTCTTCAAGCTCATTGGGCATCACACGTACCAGGCCCTCAACGGTGTTGAGCGCAATGGCGTATTGCTCGTCGCCGCACTGCACCATCAAGGCGCGGTTGAGTGACACGCTGAACGGCAGGCGAATCTGAAAGTGCACCCCTTGGCCCGGCACCGAGTCGATGGTCATGTTGCCGCCCAGTTGGCGCACTTCTTCATGAACCACGTCCATGCCGACGCCGCGCCCGGAAATCTGGGTGATTTTTTCAGCGGTAGAAAAGCCCGGCTGCAAGATGAACTGCAACACGTCACGGTCGCTGACCATCATTTGCGGGTCTAACAGACCGCGCAGGATGGCCTTGCGCCGCACCGCTTCGAGCGGCACCCCGGCGCCATCATCGCGAATGTCGAACACCACGTCGCCGCCTTCGTTGGACAGCTCCAGGGTAATCAGCCCCTGCGCCGGCTTGCCGCTGGCCTCGCGGACAGCGGTAGGCTCAAGCCCGTGGTCCACGGCGTTGCGCAGCATGTGTTCAAGCGGCGCAACCATGCGCTCCAGTACATTGCGGTCGATTTCAGCTTCGGCGTTGATCACGCTGAACTCGACCTGCTTGCCCAACTCAGAAGCCACTTGGCGCACCACGCGTTTGAGGCGCGGCAACACCCGTTCGAACGGCACCATGCGGGTGCCCATCAGGCCTTCCTGCAACTGGGTGTTCACCCGCCCCTGTTTCTGCAGCAGGCTGTAGGCGTCCTGATTGCGCGCCGCCAGGGTGGCCTTGAGGTCGAGCAAGTCCGAGGCGGACTCAAACAGCGCCCGCGACAGTTGGTGCAGTTGGGAATGGCGGTCCATTTCCAGCGGGTCAAACTCGTCGTAAGCCATGCCATCGACTTCGGCGTGCTGGCGGCTGTGAATGCGGCTTTGGGTTTCGGTGTCGAGCCGACGCAACTGATCGTGCATGCGCTCAAGGGTGGTCTGCATTTCGTTGAGGGCGATCTTGCCGTCGTTGACCTGCTGCTCCAGACGCCCGCGAATCATCGAGGTTTCGCCCGCCAGGTTGACCAGGTCTTCGAGCAATTCGGCCGGCACCTTGAGCATGTCCAGCCCTGTGCGCTCGGCCTCGGGGATCAACCCGGCGGCGGGCTCGGGCTTGCTCACCGCCGGGCTCTGGACGGCTTGCCGGACGCTGCGTTCAACCCGCTGAATATGCTCGATCAACACCTGTGGCGAAGGCACCGGCTGACCGCTGCGCAGAGCGTCGAGCATCTGCGCCAATTGGTCGTGGCTGCGTTGTAACAAGGTAAACAATTCAGCGCTGGGAGACAGAAAACCTAATGAAATGTCTTCAACCAGGGTTTCCAGCTCGTGGGCAAAATCCCCGATGGCGCTGATTTCGACCATCCGCGCCCCGCCTTTGAGAGTGTGCAGGTCGCGCAGCAGGTTTTCGTCTTCAACGGTGTTTTGCGGCTCGGCCTGCCAACGCACCAAGGCCGCACCGGAGCTCTCCAGCAGGTCAAACGCCTCTTCCAGAAAGATATCCAGCAGCTCCGGGTCGATGCCGTTTTGTGGCGCAGCAGGCGTTGTCTCTGGCGTGGCGTTACTCGGCTCAGTTGGGGCTGCGTTGCTGTGCCGAAGGGTGCGAATGGCCTCGATCAGTTCGCTCGGTTCGTCCAGAGGCGTGTGGTGACGCAGTTGTTCGAGCATCACCAGCAGTTGTGCATGGCAGAGTTCCAGCAGACGCGCCAACGTCGGGCTCTCGCTCAAGCGGCGGTCCAGCAACCCTTCGTATAAGTGCTCCAGCTCGTGGGCCAGATCGCCAATCGGCACGATACCGGCCATGCGCGCGCCGCCCTTGAGCGTGTGCAAGTCTCGTTGCAGCGAGGACAACGGCGCCAGGTTGTCGGACTCATTGATCCAGCGCCGCAAGGCGTGGCTGGTGCTGTCGAGAATATCCACCGCCTCTTCGATAAAGATGGCGACGATTTCATCGTCCTGCGCGTCGTCCTGCTCGGCATCCAGCTGCGCCGTGGCGGCGCCCAGTTCTGTGATGTCCAGGGTCTGGTTGCCTTCACGGCGGATCAGGCCGGTAGCGTCCGGCGCCAAGCCTTCATGCAGCAGCGCCTGTAGCGCGTCGATGCGTTGCGGTTGTGGGGTGATCTCTTGCCCGGCGGCCAATTGGTCGAGCATGTTGATCAGCGCTTCCTGGGCCTCGTCGGCCTCCTGAAAGAACCGCTCGCTGACCACCAGGCTGCTTTCTTCTACCGCGCCGTACAGGTCGAGCAAGGCTTCGCACAGCGCATCTACGGGCTGCAGGTCGAGCAAAAAGGCCGACTCGCCCAAGTCGGTCAGTTGGTCCAGCAGACGCTGGAGGCCGTCGCGCTCATGGGGGTGTTGCCGCCAGTGGCGCAACAGCGTTTCGGCCTCGAACAGAATGTCCATGCTCTGGTCCAAAAACTCGCTGATACGCTGCGGGTCCCGCGGGGCCGTCAACGTGCCCGAAGGCGCATTCAGGGCCATGTCCAACCGTTTGCTGACCCATAGCCCGATGCGCTCGATCAAGGCCCGGGCGCCACGGATCTCGGCCAGCGGATCGAGGTCCAGCTGTTTGAGGCCGCGATGCAGCAAGCTGTCGGCTTCAAGCAGCAAGTCAATTTCTTCAACGTCCAGCTCAAGGTGATGGGCCTTGTACTCACGCACCAGGTAATCCAGCGGCGCCGCCAGCTCGGCCATTCTGAGCACGCCCGCCATGTGCGCGCTGCCTTTGAGGGTGTGCATGGCCAACTGCAAATCGTCTGTGGCGTACAGCGGCACGTGCTCGCTGGCCAGGTCCAGAAAGTGGTTAAGGCTGTTGAGGTGGGTTTGCGCTTCCTGGCGGAAGATATCCAGCAATTGCGGATCAAAACTGCCGCTCTGCTGCTCGATCTGCAGCGGCTGCGGGCGCCCCTTAGACAGGCTGTGGGCGCGGGCCGCGAGCTGGTCGACATCGTGATGCTGACGCTGGCTACGATCGGCGAATTCCTGGATCAATTGCGGCAGGAGCACCAGCGCCTCTTCCAGCAATTGATCAATCGCTGGGGACGGCGCGACTTTGCGTTCGATCACCCGGTTCAGCAAGTTCTCAACGGCCCAGGCCAGCTCCGCCAGCACCAGCGCACGCACCATGCGACCGCTGCCCTTGAGCGTATGAAAGGCTCGCCGCAGTTCGGCCAACGCGGCGCTGTCGGCCGGGTTGGCAACCCATTGCGGCAAGGCGTCGTGCAGGGCAATCAAGACTTCTTCAGTCTCTTCCAGAAAGACTTCCAGCAGTTCTTCGTCCACCGGTTCTTCGTCTACCGGCGGCGGCAACAAGCTCTGCGGGATGTGCTGCGCAGGCGGGTTCAGCGACAGCGGGCCGGCCAATACCTGCGCCAGGCTCTGCATCACCTGAGGGTCATCCGGGGTCTGCACCGCTGACCTGGCCTTGACGGGAGGCGCGTTGAGCGACTCATCGAGCACCAGCACATTGCGCTTGGCGGGCGCGTAACCCAGCGCTGTGAGGCTCTTTTCAGCGCGCTCCAGCACCTTCTCGCTGGCGGCGCCGGGGTCCAGCGCCAAACGCTCCAGGTAGTACTCGATGCTGATCAACGCATCCGCCAACTGATCAAGCTGCGCGTTGGCGGGCAGCGGGCCCGCCAACAAATGCTCTTCGACAAAATCGTGACAGCTGTTGAGCAGGCCAGCAACCCGGCGCAGCGGGATCATCGCCAGCGCGCCACGGATCTGCGTCAGCACGCCAAGCAACGGTTGCAGGTGCTGGCGGTCGTGACCGTCGGCGAGAAAATCAGTGATCAGGTCTTTGACCTCTTCAAGGCCAATACGCGCTTCTTTGATCACCAGTTGGTGAATCTGAATCAGATCAGTGGTGGGCAGGCGGCTCTCTTCCCGCGAAGACGGCTCGACATTGCCGACCATCCCGGCCAGCGTGGCTTCGACGTACAGCAAGGCGGCAGCCACATCCATCAACACGGCGTCTGTCGGCTCGCGCTGCCCTTGAGCGATGCCCTGGACCACCGCCAACTGGTCGATGATGACTTTTCGCGGCTGGCCAAAACCGAGCACTGCCAAGGTGTCGGCGATCTGGCGCAACGGCGCCATCAGGCTGCTCAACTCGGACACGTGTAAACGGTCACTGCGCACAAACAGGTCGAGGCGTTCCTTGACCCGCACCAGCTCTTCGCACAGGGCCGACACCACCGAGCGCATCGCGTCACGGTCCGGCCCCGCCAGCCGCGCCCGTTCTTCGTCGACCATGGCCGCATCGGGCATGGCTTCGTCCAGCTCGTAACGGTTTTTCAGCGCGAGCATCTTGGTGGTCGGCTGTTCGGCCTTGGCGATGTAAAACAGCAAGCTGGTGAGCAGTTCATCCGGTGCAGGCTGGTTGACGCCCTCAATGCCTTGCGCCAGCAAGCGGTTGAGCTCTTTGTCGGACTCATTGAGCAGGCTGCGCAACGCCGGGCTATTGGCCACACGGCCGCGCAACATGCCGTCCAGCAAGGCCGAGGCGACTTTCCACAACGCGTTGATGGGCGCGCCCTGGCACAGGCTTTCAAGTTGGCTGAAAACGTTGGCCAGGCGCTCCAGATTGCCGCGCACGTCTTCCTCTCCCTGCAAACCGTTCAACGCGGCTTGCAGGGCGTGGCGCAGGGTCATGATCTGGCGCGGCCATTCGGCGGGGATCAAGTGCGCGAGGGCGGCTTGGTCCAGTGTCGGCAATGTCTGTAAATCGGGGCTGAACAGACTGGTTTCTGACAGCAGGCTTTCGCCACGGGCGGTGCGTAAATCGTTGATTAACGGCAGCACCACCAGCGGCCAGTCACGCCGGGCCGTGTGAACGCGGTCCAGGTACAGCGGCAACTGGTTGAAGGCTTGCATCAACAGGCGCAGGGCTTCTTCGGTCTGGCTGACACGGCCCTCCTGCAAGGCGACCACTAAGTGTTCGGTTTCTTCGGCCAGCAGGGCGGCACCATAAAACTCCACCATCAGCAGGCTGCCGTGCACCTGATGAATACACGCCAGGCATTGCTCCAACGCCTCGGCAGCGGGCTGCAGGACATAGTCCTCCAGCGCCGTGCGCGCCTGTTTCAAGGTGTCGGCAATCTCGTCTTTAACCCATTCGAGGGCTACGTAGTCGCGCCGGTCAACCATAACAACTCCAGTCTGAATGTCGCACTACTGCGGCTCTCGGGGTTTTGGCGAGGCGGGCAAGGTGAAACCGGACACCGAGCGGCGCAGTTGGCTGGCCATCTTGGCCAGATTGCCAATGCTGTCGGCGGTGGCGGTCGAGCCGGACGAGGTTTGATTGGTGATTTGCTGAATGACGTTCATGGTCAGGGAGATCTGCGCAGCCGAGCTGGTTTGCTCTTGCGCTGCGTTGGAGATGCGCTGAATGAGGTCTGCGAGGTTTTGCGACACCCCTTCGATCTCTTCCAGCGCCACCCCGGCGTCGTGGGCCAAGCGCGCACCGCGCACCACTTCGGTGGTGGTTTGCTCCATGGAAATGACCGCTTCATTGGTGTCGGCCTGAATGGCCCGCACCAGCGTCTCGATTTGCCGGGTCGCCGCCGACGAGCGCTCAGCCAGACGCTGCACTTCGTCCGCCACCACGGCAAACCCGCGCCCGGCATCACCGGCCATGGACGCCTGAATAGCGGCGTTCAACGCCAGAATGTTGGTCTGGTCAGCAATATCATCAATCAGGCTGACAATGTCGCCGATTTCCTGAGAAGACTCGCCCAAGCGTTTGATGCGCTTGGCCGTGTCCTGGATCTGGTCGCGAATGTTGTCCATGCCGCGAATGGTGTTGTGCACCACTTCGTTGCCTTTGTTGGCAATCGCCACCGAACGCTCCGCCACCGCCGAGGATTCAGACGCGTTGGACGACACCTGATCAATCGACTGCGCCATGTGCCTTACCGACCCGGACGCCTCGGCGATCTGCTGCGCCTGATGCTCCGAAGACTCCGCCAGTTGCATGGCCGAGGCTTGGGTTTCCTGCACGGCGGCCGCCACCTGGCCCGCCGTCAGGTTGATGGTGGCCACCAGTTCGCGCAGTTGGTCGATGGAATAGTTGATGGAGTCGGCAATGGCCCCGGTGAAGTCTTCTGTAACCGAGGCGGTCACGGTCAGGTCGCCGTCGGCCAAGTCTTCTATTTCGTCGAGCAGCCGCATGATCGCGTTCTGATTGCGCTCGTTCTTTTCAGCGGTTTCACGCAGTTGGCGATTGGTCTCGCGCACCATCACCAGCCCGATCAGGATGATCGACGTCAGCGCCAGCAGGCCCAGAACGTAGCCACCGATGATGTCCAGCGAGCGACCGTTGGCCAGGTTCTCAAAACCGTTGGCCAGGGTTGAGGCTTCATCGAGCAGGGTCTGCGACAGGCTGAAAATGGTGTTGGCGGCTTCGCGCACGTGGAACAGCTGGGGCGAGGTTTCGAGGATTTCATCCACCGAGCCCGAGACAAACTGGAACAGCTCGGAAATCTCCAGCAGGCGGGCGCGGGCGTCCTTGTCTTCGACTTTAGGAATGCGCAGCCCGTCATTGCCTTCGAGCATGGCATTAAGCACTTGGCCGAAGCGGTTGGCATCACGACCAAACGCATCGGCCGCCTGCGCCGCCGTTTCATCGCCCGCCAGCACTGTGTTGACCGCGCCTAATATGCGCTCGGCCAGCAACGACTGGCGCTGGGCCAATGCCACCTGGCTGGCCGGGGCGCCGCGCTGCAACAAAATTTCGACAACTTTTTCGTACTCAACCTGTAGCTGCGGCACGGTCTCGGCCAAGGTAGCCGCCACTTGGTGCAACGACAGCACGGTTTGCTCGCTGGCCAGAATCGCGTTGGTGCTGCCCAGCAACTGCTCCCAGTCGCGCTGAACTGACTGCATTTCTTTGCGCACCGCTACCGGCGCTGGCGGCAAGCCGGTGCTGGGGTCACCTTTTTGCAGGTACTCCCAACGCTGGCTGAAGTCGTTGCGCGCATCGCCCAGCAACTTGAACGCGGCGGCTTTGCCAGCGGCAGCTTCGGTGGCGTTTTTAGCGATGCGCTGGGATAGCACGCGCAGCTCGCCCGCGTGGCTGATGTATTGCTTGTCGTAGTTGGACTGGGTGTTGAGGTAAGCAAAGTTGGCGAACAACAGCATGATGAACACGATCAGGGCGATAAAAAGCACGATGATCTGCGAACGACTGCGCGACCCTTCCAGTGGTTTAGCGGTATTGGCTGTGCTCATCAGTCAGGCCTTGGCATCCCGTAGTAAAGCAAAAGGTAAAACGCGTGCCCCACTCACACCGCGACGGCCCAGAACTGGGGCGCCTGGGCCAGCACAAACGGGCTGAACACCCACCACTCTGGCTGGCCGGCAAAGCGTCCCTGGATAAAAGGCACCAACATCAGGTTGGGTAACGCCTGCACGTGGGTGTCCAGCTCTGTTTGGTCAAAGTGCTGCATGCCCAGCACTTCATCCACCTGCAAGCCGACAAACACGTCTTTGTATTCCAGCACCATCACCCGCCGTTGCTTGCGCAGGGGCGACGGCTCAAGCCCGAAAAAGCTGCACAGATCAATGATCGGCAACAATTGCCCACGCAGGTTGGCCACCCCTTTGACCCACGGTTTTACCCCCGGCAGCAAGGTAAACCGTGGCTCGTGGAGAATCTCGGCAATTTCGCCCATGGGCGCCACAAAACGATGCTCGCCCATCCGAAAGCCGATGCCGCTCCAACTGCCGGCCTGTACTTGCACCGGCGCCAGACCTGCTGCCAAAGCGCGGCAGCGTTGGTCAATCTCAAACAGCAGTTCGAAGGCGGTCAGTGAGTCAGGCATTGGCAGGCCGTCATTGAGGGCGGCTGTCAGCCAGCACGTTCTTGAGCGTCAGCCTCAGGTTATCTTCGTCCACCGGCTTGGTGATGTAAGCCTTGGCGCCCTGACGCTTTGCCCAGACCATGTCGGTTTCCTGGTCTTTGGTGGTCACCATGATGACCGGGATATGGTTGGTTTCGGGGTCTTTGCTGAGCTGACGCGTGGCCTGAAACCCATTAAGGCCAGGCATCACGATGTCCATCAGCACCGCATCGGGTTTTTCCTGGCGGGCCAATGCCACGCCGTCTGCGCCGTTTTCAGCCTTCAGCACGACATGACCATGTTTTTCCAACATGCCGGTCAGTTTGAACATTTCGGTCGGCGAGTCATCGACGATCAGAATGCGAGCCATGGTGTTCCCCATCTAAAAGGTAATCGGCCCTCGGGGCCGAGCGTCATTGAACGTTCGGGACAATATTAAAGCCCGGTACATGGGCCTTGATGGCACTCAGCAGTTCGTCTCTGCTGAAGGGCTTGGTCAAAAATTGATCAGAGCCGACAATGCGTCCCTTGGCCTTGTCAAACAAACCGTCCTTGGAGGACAACATAATCACCGGGGTCATTTTGAACGCCCGGTTGTTCTTGATCAGGGCGCACGTCTGATAGCCATCCAGGCGCGGCATCATGATGTCGACAAAAATAATGTGTGGATGATGGTCAACAATCTTGGCCAGCGCATCAAAACCGTCGATGGCCGTAATGACCTCGCAGCCCACGTTTTTCAGCAAGGTTTCAGCGGTCCGGCGAATGGTTTTCGAGTCATCGATCACCATCACCTTCAAGGCGCTGGAATGCGTGTCCATATGTGCTCTACCCTCGCCACGGCGACCCGTTTTGTTACAACTGTGTCGCCTAAAACCGCAAATCCTTGAAGGACAAGGGCTGTAAGCACTGTGCGAGCCTTTTTAGCACAGTCGCGACCTGCAATCTATCGGACGGTTTTTCCTTGACCATCCACCGCAGTCAGCGCCACTCTTGCGCCAATTTTATGAGTCAGCAAATGACCTGTAGGAGCGAGCTTGCCTCGCGATCTTTTGATCTTTTTAAAGATCGCGAGGCAAGCT
>NZ_JBEOPQ010000093.1:0-13335 GCF_040310285.1 Pseudomonas sp. HY2-MNA-CIBAN-0224
ACCGCAGGCTGCGATCTTTTGATTTTTAAAAGATCGCAGCCTGCGGTAGCGACTACAGGTTTACAGCGCTCTCTCTAGGCTTTCGCTCACCGTTAAATCACGCATCAGCAGGGCATAGCTCAGGTCCACCTGTTCGGAGATCGGCAAGTAAACCGTGTGGCCATCACCTGGCGCGACTTCGATCGGCAATCCCGCCGTGTTATGCAGTTGGTCCAGATCAAAGTGGTAGTTGCCGCGTGGAGTCATCAGCTCCAGGTGGTCGCCCAAAGCAAAACGGTTTTTGACTTTGACCTCGGCCAAACCCTTGCGTCGTTCGCCGGTCAACTCACCGACAAACTGCTGGCGGTGTGACAGAGAACTGCCGTGCAGATAATTCTGATATTCGTCATGCACATGCCGACGCAAAAAGCCTTCGGTGTAGCCGCGCTGCGCCAGTGACTCCAGATCATTCATCAAGTTGCGGTCGAACTCACGGCCGGCCACCGCATCATCAATCGCCTTGCGGTAGACCTGCGTCGCCCGCGCACAGTAAAAGTGCGACTTGGTACGCCCCTCAATTTTCAGTGAATGCACGCCCATCTCCGTCAGACGAGCCACGTGTTGCACCGCGCGCAGGTCTTTGGAGTTCATGATGTAGGTGCCGTGCTCGTCCTCGAATGCCGACATGGGTTCGTCCGAGCGGTTGCTTTCGTGCAGCACAAACACTTCGTCGGTCGGCGCGCCCAGACCGAGGGTCGGCTCAACCACCTTCACCACATTGCCCAGTTCGTTTTCTGTGGCGGGCTTGGCTTCGTACTTCCAGCGACACGCGTTGGTGCAACTGCCTTGATTGGCGTCGCGCTTGTTCATGTAGCCGGACAGCAGGCAACGGCCGGAGTAGGCCATGCACAACGCACCATGGACGAAAATCTCAAGCTCCATGTCCGGCACCTGCTGGCGGATTTCTTCGATCTCTTCCAGTGACAGCTCGCGGGACAGGATGATCCGGCTCAAGCCTTGCTGGCGCCAGAACTCCACACTGGCCCAGTTCACTGTGTTGGCCTGCACCGACAAGTGAATTGGCATCTGCGCGAAGTGCTGGCGCACCAGCATGATCAGCCCGGGATCGGACATGATCAGCGCATCCGGGCCCATGGCAATTACCGGTTCCAGGTCTTTAAGGAAGGTGCGCAGCTTGGCGTTGTGCGGGGCGATGTTGACCACCACGTAAAAGCGTTTGCCTTGGGCCTGGGCCTCGCGAATGCCGATGGCCAGGTTGTCGTGGTCAAACTCGTTGTTGCGCACCCGCAAGCTGTAACGCGGCTGGCCAGCGTAAACCGCGTCCGCGCCATAGGCGAAGGCGTAGCGCATGTTTTTCAGGGTGCCCGCAGGGGCGAGGAGTTCGGGTGGAGCAAGGCGCATGGTCGGGTCTTTCGCAAAAAGGCGCGATGGTAGTCGAGCCTTTGGGCGCACTTATTGATCTGGATCTAAAAAACCGTACCTGGCTAACGCGCCGTGCGTTGCAAGGCCAGCATAACGATCCCGGCGACCACAATCAGCCCGCCGATCACCTGGCCATTGCTCAGCACCTGCTCCAAAATCAGCCAGCCAAACAGCAAACTCGCCACGGGCTCAACGTTCATTACCGGGGCGTTTTGCGCCATGTTCAAGCGCGTCATGCAGATAAACAGCAAGCAGAACCCGAAGCCATACAAGGTGACCAGGCAGGCGAGGGCGGTCCAGCCGGTGGACGAACTGGGCAACGACACGCCACCGGGCAACACGCCGCTGATTCCGGCCAGTGTGGCGGCGCTGAACACAATCAACATGGTCAGCATGCTGCGTACGCTGCCGCGCAGGCTCGACAATTTGTGATCGGTGATCCACAGCGCACAGGCGAACACCGAAGCGGCACCAAAGCCAAACAGAATGCCCTCCAGCCATTGCGCCTCGGTGCTGCCCTGATTGGCCAGACGTTCGGGCACGTCCAGCGCAAACACCAGGCCGCACATGATCAGGCCCATCAGCAGGGCTGCGCGGCGGGTAGGTGCAGCGCCGCCCAGCGCCCATGTCAGCAACACCAGCAGAATTGGCGCCATATTGCCGATCAGCAACGCCAGCGCGACGGGAATGCGCGCCACCGCTGAATAGAGAAAAAAGCTTTGCGCCGCAATCAGCAGGCCGAGCAACAGTTGCCAGCGCCAGTTTGCAGCCGTCAATCGAGGTCGTTCGCGTTGCCAGACCACCAAGGCCGTCAGCACCAGCAAGGTGACTCCGGCGCGGCACAAAATCGCCAGTAGCAGGCCGGTGTCGTGATCGAACGCAATACGCGCAGCGATGTGGTTCCCGGCAAAGGCACAGGCCAGCAGCACCAGAATCAACACCGCAACATGACGGGGAAACAGAGCAGGAGCAGACATAAGCAACCAGCCTCCTTGGCTGGAAAGTTACCGAACCCCCTGTAGGAGCGAGCTTGCTCGCGATCTTTTGATCTTTTAGAAGATCGCGAGACAAGCTCGTTCCTACAGAGGGGAGGGTTATAACACCAGGCTTGGCAGCCACAGCGAGATGGCCGGTACGTAGGTCACCAGCATCAGCACACCGAACAACGCCAGGTAGAACGGCAACAGGGCTTTAACGGTGCTTTCAATCGTGACTTTGCCCACCGCCGCGCCGACAAACAGCACGGCACCTACCGGCGGGGTAATCAGCCCGATGCCCAGGTTCACCAACATGATCATGCCGAAGTGCACCGGATCAACGCCGATACCGATGATCACCGGCAGCAGAATCGGCGTCAGGATCAAAATCAGCGGCGCCATGTCCATCACCGTGCCCAGCAGCAGCAACATGACGTTGATGCACATCAGGATCACGTAACGGTTATCCGACAGCGTGAGGAACGCCGTGGTGATTTTCATCGGGATTTCCATCAGCGTCAGGATGTAGCCGAAGCTGGCGGCAAAACCGATCAGGATCATCACGATGGAAATCGTCCGTACCGCCCGGTGCATCAACTTGGGCAGGTCGCGCCACTTGTAGTCGCGGTAGATAAACATGGTCACGAAGAACGACCACAACACCGCAATGGCCGCCGACTCGGTGGCTGTGAAAATCCCCGACAAAATACCGCCCAGGATGATGACCATGGCCATCAGCCCCCACAGCGCGTCACCGGCGATTTTCAGGGCCTTTTTCAGCGGGATCACTTCGCCCTTGGGGTAGTTGCGCTTGCGCGCAAAGATCATGCACAGGCCCATCATCACCGCACTGAGCAGCAGCCCCGGCATGATTCCGGCCATAAACAACGAAGCAATTGATACCGTGCCGCCCGCCGCCAGCGAATACAGCACCGAGTTGTGGCTCGGCGGAGTGAGCAGGGCCTGTACCGAGCCGCTGACCGTCACTGCCGTAGAGAACTCGCGAGGATAGCCCGCACGCTCCATTTCCGGGATCAACACTGACCCCACCGAGGCGGTGTCGGCCACCGACGAGCCCGAGATGGCGCCAAAGAAGGTCGAGGCCACGATGTTGACCAGCGACAGGCCGCCGCGCACAAAACCCACCAGCACCCCGGCGAAGGCGACCAGCCGGCGTGACATGCCGCCTTCGGCCATGATCGCGCCCGCCAGAACGAAGAACGGGATCGCCAGCAGCGAAAATTTGTTCACACCCCCGGCCACTTGAATCATCAGCGCGTCGAACGGGATTTCAATCCACCAGGCGCCGATCAACGCCGACAGGCCCAACGCGTAAGCCACCGGCATGCCAATCAGAATCAGGGCAATAAAGCTGCCCAACAGTACCAAAGCGTCCATTTATACGGCCTCTTCGCTGGCTTCTACGATGTCGAACCGCACAACACGGCGGTGGCTCTGGTCGCCCAGGAAGAGCTTTTCCAGGACAAAGATCAGCGTGATCAAGCCGCCGATGGGGATGGGCAGGTACGAAATACCGACCCGCATGGACGGCATTTCGCCGAGAAATTGGTTCCAGGTGGTGGCGCAAAGTTTGAAGCCCTTGACTGCCATGAACAGACAGACGATGACCATCAGGATTTGCACCAGCACCGCCACCGGTTTGCGCACGTGCAGGGGCATGCGCTCAACCGCCATGGCCACGGCCATGTGTGCGCCTGCGCGATAGCTGGCCGCCGCACCGAAGAAGGTAAACACCACCATCAACAAAATGGCGGTAGGTTCTGGCCAACTGGACCCTGAGCCCAGCACGTAACGGGCGAAGATGCCCCAAGGGATGATCAGGGTCATGGTCAACACCGACAACCCGGCGATCGCAATGCAGACCCTGTACAGAAAGTCGTTAAAACGCAGCACGGCATTTTTCATGGAGGCTCACCCCTGTGGCGGTGAACGGGCTGGCGCCCGCCACCGCGGCGTTATCGGACAGGCTTAATGGACGGCTTCGATACGCGAGATCAGCTCTTTGTAGTTGGCGCCGTATTTGTCACGAACCGGCTGGGTGGCGTCGTAGAAGGCTTTTTTCTGGTCCGGGGTGAGGGTGATGAACTCCACACCGGCGGTTTTGAGTTTGGCTTCGCTCTCGGCCGACTTTTTATCCCAGATCACGCGCTCTTCCATCTGCGCTTCGCGGGCCAGTTTCTGCACCAGTGCCTGCTGCTCAGGGTTGAGCTTGTTCCACGTGGTTTTGGCAATCACGATGGGTTCCGGCAGGATCAAATGGTCAGTCCATGTGAAGTACTTGGCGTTCTGGTAGTGGTTGTGTTCAAGGAACGTCGGCGGGTTATTTTCGGCACCATCAATCACGCCGGTCTGCAGGGCGCTGAAGATCTCGCCGGTGGCCATGGCAATGCCGTTACCGCCCATGTCATTTATGGTGTCGATAAACACCGGGTTGCCTTGCACGCGGATCTTCATGCCTTTGAGGTCGGCTATCTCGCGCACGGGTTTTTTGGTGTAGAGGTTGCGGGTACCGCCGTCCATCCACGCCAGAGCGACCATGTTGAAGTCGGAGTTGGTGATTTTGTCGAGCATCTCCTGGCCGATTTCGCCGTCGATTATTTTGCGCATGTGCACCTGGTCGCGGAACACGAAAGGCAGGTTGAAGGCATTGGTTTCCGGCACCACCGGGCCCAGGATGCCGAGGCTGACTCGGGTCATTTGCACGGCGCCAGACTGCAACTGTTCAACCACTTCTTTCTCGGAGCCGAGCACGCCACCGGCAAACATCTTGAACGAAATGTCGCCATTGCTTTGCGCCGCCAGCTTTTGGCCCATTTCTTGTTCAGCCACCACTGGCGGGTAGCCGACCGGGTGAACTTCAGCGAATTTGATCTTGATTTCGGCCTGGGCTACGCCCGACAGGCAGAAGGCAAGCGGCAATGCAGCGATGAGTAAGGTGCGTTTGAAATCCATGGGTCACTCCACATATTGTTTTTGTTATTTAAAGGTTCTGGATCAGCAGGATTAAACAGTCAGCTTGTGTACGCGGGCTCCGCCAGCTCTTTAACACCAGGGTTAAGGGCAAACACGCCGCCCGCCAAAGGTTGGTCACTGAGGTCGCCAGCCGGGCGAATCGAGGTGACGAACAGGGTGTCCAGATTCGCGCCGCCAAAGGCGCACATCGCAGGCTTCTTGACCGGGACGGCCATCGAGCGGTCAAGTGTGCCTTCGGGGGTAAACCGGTGAATCAACCCGGCATCGTTGCCGCAAATCCAGTAGCAGCCGTCGGCGTCGACAGCGGCGCCGTCAGGGCGGCCCGGGTGTTGTGTCATGTCGACAAACAGGCGGCGGTTGTGTGGGGTGGCCGTGTCGATGTCGTAATCGAAGGCCCAGATCTTTTGCACGTCCGGGTGCGAGTCCGAGAGGTACAGGGTCAGGCCGTCGGGGCTGAACGCCAGGCCGTTAGGCACGATAAACCCGGTCAACTGCGGTTTCAGAGGTTCGTGTTGCCCGGCTTCATAGCGATACATCGCACCGACGGGCACCCCTGCGGCCATGTCCAGCAGCATGGTGCCGGCCCAGAAGCGGCCCTGGCGATCACAACGACCATCATTGAAACGCATGCCCGCTTGGGCGTGGTTCACGCTGCTTAACAGGCGGGTACTCAGGCGGCCATCGGCCTGGGGCGTGAGCGTAAATACGCCGCTTTCCATCGCGCCAATCCAGTGGCCGTCGCGGCCTCTGGCGATACACGCGAGCATTTGCGGGGCTTCCCAGCTTTGGCTGAAGCCATCGGCGGCCTGCCAGCGGTGCAGACGCCGGGCCGGGATATCAACCCAGTACAGCGCTTGTTCGGCAACACTCCAGACCGGGCTTTCACCCGTGGCATTGCGTGCGTCGAGAATCAGTTCGGCAGTCATGCGGCTTGATCCCTGCGTTGTTGTTCTTATTCGTCGCCAAAAGGGCCGGCTGCCACAAAGGCACCGCCTTGATAAATTCTGCTGGGGTCATAGGCAGGCGGCATGGGTTGGGCTTCAACCTTGTCGCGGTAAATTTCTGAGGTGTCCTTGGGGGCGAAACCCAAGTGCGCCGCATAGCGGTTGTCCCACCACACGTTCAGATTGTTCGAAGCGCCATAGACCACGGTATGCCCGACATTCGGCGTGTAGAGCGCGCGTTCGAGCAACTGCGTGAGGTCGGCAAAGCTCAGCCAGGTGTGCATCATTCGGCGGTTTTGCGGTTCGGGGAAAGAAGAGCCGATGCGGATGCTGACGGTTTCGATGCCATAACGGTCGAAATAAAAGGTCGCCATGTCTTCGCCATATGACTTCGACAGCCCGTAGTAACCGTCAGGACGGCGAGGGGAGCGGGCGTCGAGTGTCTGGTCTTGCTGGTAAAAGCCGATGACATGGTTAGAGCTGGCAAACACAACACGCTTGACCCCGTGTCGACGCGCCGCTTCGTAAATATGGAACACGCCGCTGATGTTAGGGCCGAGGATTTCTTCAAAAGGGCGTTCAACCGATACACCGCCAAAATGCAGGATGGCGTCCACGCCTTCGATCAACTGGTGCACGGCCTGTTTGTCGGCGAGGTCACACACGATGGTTTCTTCACGGCTGTCGGCTGCGCAGGCCATTGGCGCAATATCAGACAGTCGCAGCACCTTGGCATAAGGCTTGAGGGTTTCGCGCAGCACCTTCCCCAAACCACCTGCGGCACCGGTGAGAAGAAGGCGATTGAAGGGAGTTTGGACAGTACGAGTGTTAGTCATCAAGGACCCCTGCGTTTCTTATTAATGTCATCTGTTGTCGTATGACTTGGTTCGGATTATTCACAGCCCTTGCCGGTGTTGTCAATGCGCGATTTTGCCAAGTGCCATCATTACGCCTCAACCCTTTGAAGGAGCGGGCTTGCCTCGCGATCTTTAAACCGATCACGAGGCAAGCGGGCGGGTTACAACAACGAAAGCGGGTAGCTGATAAAGATACGGTTCTCGTCAAACTCATGGGCGCTGTAGTCGCGACGGATACTCGCGTTACGCCAGCGCACTGTCATGTCCTTGAGGGTGCCGCTTTGTACGGTGTAGGCCAGTTCCGATTCGCGGCCCCACTCTTTGCCGTCAGTGGTGGTGGCGGTGTGGATGTTACTGCCGCTGATATAGCGGTTCATCATGGTCAGACCCGGGACCCCAAGTACGGCGAAATCAAGGTCGTGGCGCACTTGCCAGGAGCGTTCCTTGGCCAGGTCATAGCTGGAGTTGTAACTGTCGTTGGCCAGGGTGCCGCCGCTGGTGCCGTTGACGCGGAACCAGCCGTCGTCGCCGTACACTCTTTGCAGGCCGACATACAGGGTGTTGCCTTTGTATTTGGCCGAGAGCAGGGCAGATGCGGTTTTGTTGTCCAGTTCACCGGCACGTTTGCTGCCGTCTTCCTTGCCCCAGAAGTAACCGAGGTTCGCGCCCAGGGTGACATCGCCAACCGGCTGGCTGTGGATCAGGTTGAGGAATTGCTGCTGGTAGATGTTTTCCAGCTCGGCATACCAGGCGCCAACTTGTGTGCGTTTTTCATTGAAGGTGTAATCACCGCCAGCAAAATTAAAACGGTCGGACGTGAAGGCGCCTTTGCCGTTGAGCGACATGTCTTCCATGCTCGCGTCATTACGTGGGCTGTTGGCGCGGAACTGCCCGCCGTAAAGGTTCAGGTTGGCGATTTCTTTAGAAGTGATCTGTGCACCGCGAAAGGTCTGAGGCAGCGAGCGACCATCATCCGAGCGCAAAATCGGCAGCACCGGCATCCACTCGCCGACTTTCAGTTCAGTGTTCGAGAACTTGGCTTTGGCCGCCACACCCAGGCGCCCGAAATTCTTGGCCGGTTCGCCATCACTGCCGGTCGGCAGTAACTGCGTACCTGCGGTGCCTTTACCGCCATCAAGTTTCTGCGAGTACATCCCCAGCACGTCCACCCCGAAACCGACGGTGCCTTGGGTAAAGCCGGACTTGACGTCAAGAATGAAGTTTTGCGTCCATTCTTCGGCCTTGCTTTGCGGGGCGCGGCTGTTGGGGTAGTCCGGGTTGGTGTAGTTGCGGTTGATGTACGCGTTACGCAGGGTAAGGGTCGCTTTGGTGTCGTCGATAAACCCTTCTGCCATGCCTGTCAGCGGCAGCGTAAACGACATGCTGCCCAGCCCCATAAGAATCAATGAACGGGTGTTGTGAGATCTCATTATTGTTGTGCTCCCATTTTTGACAAAGCCGTCCTCACGTGACCGACAGAAGCGGCCTGCAATGTGAAGGCGGTGTGTGTTGCCCTGGTGTCAGGGCGCTGACTCAAACCGTTGTGACGGCAGAGTCTTTTGCTGCAGACAGACGTTCAGCAAAAGCGGCAGGCAATCGGCCCGTGTGCAATCGGGCTCGACTGGGGTGTGCGAGGGGCGTAACGCGAGAGAGTGCGGTCATACGGAATTCCCTGATTATTATTGTTGTGTTATCCGTTGTCGTACAACTTTGTCGGATTATTTACACCTTCGGCGGCCTTTGTCAATGCAGGGTCAAGCAAACAAATCAGGGTTTCATCGGGGCAGGGGGTGGTTGAACTCACTGGTGAAGGGTGATCGTACAACCGCCATGAGCTATCATGCGATAACTTGCAGTTCGCACTTAGACCCCGAGATAAATGTTGACCATGGAAAACCCCACTGACGTTCCACGCCTTCCTCGCAAACGCCGTAGCCTCGCGCAGGAATTGGTGACGGTGCTGTCCGAGCAAATTCGCGACGGCTTGCTCAAGCGCGGCGACAAGCTGCCCACCGAGTCCGCGATCATGGAAGCCCATGGCGTCAGTCGCACCGTGGTGCGCGAAGCGATTTCCCGTTTGCAGGCGGCAGGGCAAGTCGAGACGCGGCATGGTATCGGTACGTTCGTGCTGGACACACCCAGCCCGAGCGGCTTCCGTATCGACCCTGCCACCGTGGTGACATTGCGCGACGTGCTGGCGATTCTGGAGTTGCGCATCAGCCTGGAGGTTGAGTCGGCCGGGTTGGCCGCGCAGCGTCGTAACCCGGAACAGTTGGCCGCCATGCGTGCCGCTCTGGATGCACTTAACGAAAACACCGCGCGTAACGGTGATGCCGTGGCGTCGGACTTCCAGTTTCACCTGCAGATTGCGCTGGCCACCGGCAACCGCTATTTCACCGACATCATGAACCACCTGGGCACCAGCATCATCCCGCGTACCCGCCTCAACTCGGCGAGCCTGGCCCATGATGATCAGGGGCAGTACATGAGCCGCCTGGGCCGTGAACACGAAGAAATCTATGCCGCCATCGCCCGCCAGGACTCAGACGCGGCCCGTGCGGCCATGCGCTTGCACCTGACCAACAGCCGCGAACGCCTGCGCCATGCGCATGAAGAGGCAGAGGCGCAGGGCTAAATTTGACTCCACCTGTAGCCGCTGACGCAGGCTGCGATAAGGGCTGCAGAACCTTCGCTTTTTCAAGAAGCAGGGCCGCTACGCAGCCCATCGCAGCCTGCGTCAGCGGCTACAGGTTTTATTGACATGGAAGGTGTATGAACGAAACAAGTCTGCAACGTAAAACCCTGCTCCTGCTTCTGGCCTTCGTCACCGTTGCCTTTATCTGGATTTTGCTGCCGTTCTATGGGGCGATTTTTTGGGCGGTGGCGCTGGGTATTCTGTTTGCGCCCTTGCAGCGCAAGTTGCTCCTCAAATTCAAAGGTCGGCGTAACCTGGCCACCTTTGTCACACTCACAGCCTGCACCCTGATCGCCATTCTGCCGGTGATTTTCACCACGATCCTGCTGGTGCAAGAAGTGGCCACCCTTTATAGCGATGTGCAAAGCGGCAAGATCAACGTCGCCGGCTACATCGCCCAATTGCAAAGCAGCTTGCCCCATCAGGTCACAGAATGGCTCGACCGGCTGGGCTTGAGAAGCATTGAAGGCGTCAGCGACAAGATCTCCAAGGGCGCGCTTGAAGGCAGCCAGTTCTTTGCCACCCAGGTGTTCAACTTTGGTCAGAGCACCTTTGAGCTGGTGGTGAGCTTTTTCATCATGCTCTACCTGTTGTATTTCTTTATTCGTGACGGCCAGGCCATGGTGCGTTTGATCCGCAATGCGGTGCCCATGGCTGAACAGCACAAGCGCCTGCTGCAAATCAAATTGCGTCGCGTGGTCAGGGCTTCAGTCAAAGGCAATCTGGCAGTGGCCGTGGTGCAGGGCGCGCTGGGCGGGGTGATCTTCTGGATCCTGGGCATCCAGAGCTCGCTGTTTTGGGCGGTGCTGATGATGTTCCTGTCCTTGTTGCCTGCCGTCGGGGCGGGCATCGTCTGGGCGCCTGTGGCGATTTACTTCCTGACCACCGGGATGATCTGGCAAGGCGTGGTGCTGGCGCTGTTTGGCGTCTTCGTGATCGGCATGGTCGACAACGTATTGCGCCCGATCCTGGTGGGCAAAGACACGAAAATGCCGGACTTCCTGATCCTGATCTCGACCTTGGGCGGCATGGCGATTTTCGGCCTCAATGGCTTTGTCATCGGGCCATTGATCGCCGCCCTGTTCCTGTCGAGTTGGGGATTGTTCAGCGGCACCCGGCGCAAGGTCCGCTTGCCCGCTGACAAAATCACCCTCGACTAACGAAAGCTGTACGAAACCCCGACGTAGGCGCCCCGGCCTTCGCCGGGGGTGGAGCGGGCGGCGTCCTGGCCTTTGTCGTCGTAGCCCGGCGTCACCGTGGCGGCGTAGCGCTCGCCGGTGAGGTTGCGCAGGTCGATCCAGGTCTGCCAGTCGCGCTTGGGGGAGGCGTAACCCAGCGTTGCGCCCCACAGCGTGTAAGACGACGCGTAGTAGGTGTTGGCATAGTCCACCGCCATACGTGAGGCCACTTGGGTGTTGACCCCCGCGTAGAAGCCTTGCGGGTGGTCATAGCGGACTTCTGCCTGGTAGTAGTGCTGTGGGATGCCCGGCAAGCGGTTGTCACCAAAGCGTGAGTCATCGCGGTAATGGAAGTCGCTGAAGGTGTAGGCCTGACGCAACGACACGCTGCCTACGCCATCGCGCTCCCACAAGCGGCTATTGAGCCCGGCTTCAATGCCTTGGTGCACGGTCGGGCTGGCGTTGGACTCACCTACAATTGGTGCCAGGTCCGCCGTGGCGGCTTGCAGCTCAACCGTCAGCAGTTCATGGCGCACGGCCGAGTAGTACCAGGCCAGATCCCATTGGCCGATCCCTGAGTCGCCCCGTGTGCCCAGTTCAAGGGTGGTCGCGGTCTGGTTCTGCATGGCAATCGGGGTGCTTTGGCGCCCGGTGGCCGGACCGCTGCCCACCGGGAATACGTACGGCGAACTCCAGATCATCGACCACGGGTGCGGCGGCTCGACCGAGCGACTAAGGTTGCCGTACACCTGCAAGTGCGGGTTGAACTCATAGCGCAAGCCCAGGCGCGGCGCGTAATCCCAATCATGGCGGCTGACTTTGCCGCCGCTGTCGGGGTAGCTCACCTCGCTTTCGCGGCGGGTATAGATCAGCGCCATGCCCGTGGTCAGCCACAGGTCGGGCATCAGCTCCAGATCATTGCTGGCGTGCAGCACGCTGTCCGACCCCTGATAACTGAAGTCGCGCATTTTGGTGCCCGGCGCATAGCTGGCGGTATTGCCGCGCGGGATGCGCACGTATTCCGACGCGCCGCTGTTAGGCAAATGCTTGCTGCTGCGCAGACCCACCGTGGTTTTGCTTTCAAGGCCAAACAGGGTGTCGCGCCGCTTGTAGTTCAAGGTGCCGCTGACGTCGGTGTAGGCAACCTTCAGCCGGTTGGGCCCCTCACGCAGGTCCATGGGGTAGTCGTGGTATACCAGCCCGACTTCCAACTGCGAATCATCGTCCAGGTACAGCGTGGTTTTGTTGCCCAGCCAGGTGCTGCCGGGTTGCGGGCGGGTGTAGTCGCCGGTCACATACGCCGGATTGGCGGCGCGTGGGTGGTGTTTGATTTGCTCTTTGGTAACCCGGCCTGCGAGCTCGTTATCGGTTTCGCGATAACGCAGATAAAAGCGCGTTTCCAGTTGCGGGCTGAAACGATAGCCAATATTGGCCGCGAAGCCTTTGCTGTTGCCTGACGTGTGGTCTTGATAACCGTTGGTCTCAGCGTCGTTCAGCGACACGTAGTAGTCCAGATCCCCCAACACTTGCCCGGAACTGATCTGGCGTTTCTGGTAGCCATAACTGCCCGTTTCGTAGCGCACTTGCAGGGGCGCGGCGTCATAGCCGGTGTGGGTGACGTAATTGATCGAGCCGCCCAGGGCTAGCGCGCCGACATCAAAACCATTGGCCCCGCGCAATACCTCTGCGCGGCTCAACCACAGCGGCTCGAACAGCTCATAGGGCGTACCACCGGGGCCGGTCAGCGGCAGGCCATCAAACATCACATACAGGCCCGAGCCGTGGGCGCCGGGCGCGCGGTTGATGCCCGAACCGCGCACCGAAACCTTGGTGCCTTCATTGCCGCCTGATTGGGCATACACGCCGGGTTGATACGCCAGCACATCACTGTTGGTCGCGACGCGGCCCTGTTCGACCGCGTTCATGTCGATCACATTGCTGGCGCCGGGCACCTGCTTGAGCGCCTCCTGTGCGGCTTGCAGGTCGCTGCTTTCCTCACTGCGCACCTGAACCTCACCCAACTCCAGCGGGTCAGCATAAGCGGGCGCAGCGCAGACAAGCGCCAAAGGCAGAAACGAAGACAAGGCAGATCGCATTACAGGCATTCCAGGACGATAGGCGGGCGGCGCGCCAGCCTATACAAGCCCGTAATCCCTCGCAACTGTCAGACAATCACAGCCCCCCCTAAACCGTAGGAGCGAGCTTGCCTCGCGAGCTCTTAATCTTGAAAACCGTGCCTGCTTGCACCCAGGCACGTACTGCTCTAGT
>NZ_JBEOPQ010000094.1:0-13269 GCF_040310285.1 Pseudomonas sp. HY2-MNA-CIBAN-0224
TTAAATTGCTCTGTGTACTTATTCATGTTGAAAACCCAAAAAGTTGGATGGGTGTCCAACTTTTTGGGGGCAGTTCATAACTGTAGGAGCGAGCTTTTAAAAGGTCAAAAGATCGCGAGACAAGCTCGCTCCTACAGGGTTCGCTTTCGCTTATGTGAACAGCATTGCGCTCGGCGGCGGGCTCTTTGAATCGCCCGGATTCTCATAGCTGGCAGTCACTGTTATCTGAAACGCTATCGGGCTCTGGATCGGCCTAAAATTCTGTTGGTATCTTGCGCAGGGGGAAGCCCAAACACTTTTGCATAATCACGGCTGAACTGTGTTGCACTTTCATAGCCGACTTCGTATGCAGCCGTCATGACGCTCTTCGCGCTTGCCACCATCAGGGTTCTGGCCTGAAGCAGGCGCACGCGTTTCTGATATTGCAACGGGCTCAGGTTGGTTACTGCCTTGAAGTGTCGATGGAACGCCGAGACGCTCATTGACGCTCGTTCTGCCAGGCGTTCTACACCAATGGGTTGCGCGAAGTCGCGGCGGATCCATTGGATGGCCATGTTTACACGCGCCATTGCGCTGTCCGGCGCCGCTATCTCTCGCAACATCCAGCCATGAGGCCCCTGGAGGACCCGGAAGATAATTTCACGCTCGTAAACCGGAGCCAGGGCAGCGATAGCGTCCGGATCACCCATTAATCTCAGCATCCGAACCCAGGCATCCATGAGATCGCTGGTCATTGACGCGACTGAAAACCCAGGGTTGCTGTCGATACGGCTGGCAGGTTTGGGCAGGTCACTGAACAGCGCTGATAACACCACTGGGTCGAGCGTCAGACTGACCGCCAGGTAGGGCTCTCCGGATTCGGCAGGATGTACCGAGCCCACAGCGGGTAACTCGATAGACATGACAAAGTATGTCGCAGGGTCATACCTTAAGGTTCTGTCCCCTACCGTCATGCTCTTACTGCCTTGCAGGATCACATTGATCATCGGGTCATAGACCGCTGCGAGCATGTGCTCAGGAATTTCCCCCTGAACCATGGCCACACGGGGAATGCCCGTTTCGGTACGGCGATTTTCAGCGGTGGCCGCGAGTGACCTGAGTTCGTTCAGTTGATTGTCCATACAGGCATGCTGGAACCAGGTGCCAGCAGCCTGCAAGCGAAAAGCACAAACAGGCAGGTTTGAAGCAGGAACAGGTACGTTCCTGGCAGGACCGATAAGTACTCTGGTCATACATTTGAATGACAGAGGAACAGCATATGAGCGTAATCGTCATAACGGGCGGCAGCCGCGGCATCGGTGCCAGTGCCGCCGAGCATATTGCTCAGCGTGGTCTGGGGGTCATCCTCACTTACAACACTCATCCAGAGGCGGCCGCCAGGGTGGTTGAGCGCATCGAAAAGGCCGGCGGCAAGGCGGTAGCGCTCAAGCTTGATGTATCCGACGTTGGCAGCTTTGAGGCGTTTCGCCAGTCAGTGGTCGAGACGTTGCACGAGACTTGGGCTGTCACCACGTTGAGCGGGCTGGTGAACAATGCCGGTTACGGTTTGTTCAATCCCTTGGCAACCGTCAGCGAAGCGCAGTTCGATGGACTGTTCAAGGTGCACCTTAAAGGTCCGTTTTTCCTCACTCAAACATTGCTGCCGCTGTTGGCGGAAAACGCCAGCACCGTCAATCTGACCAGCGCCACGGCGCGTGTGGCCACCGCCGGCGTTGCACCTTATGCGGCATTCAAAGGTGGGCTAGAGGTGCTGACCCGCTATATGGCCAAGGAATTTGGCGGGCGGGGTATACGGGCCAATGCCGTATCACCCGGTGCTATTCGTACTGAGTTGGGCGGGGGATTGAACGACGAGTTCGAAGCGATGCTGGCCGCGCAAACTGCGCTGGGCAGAGTCGGCGAGCCGGATGACGTCGCGCGCGTCATTGCAATGTTGCTGTCGCAGGACAGCGAGTGGATCAATGCTCAGACCCTCGAAGTCGCGGGCGGCTACATCATCTGAACCCAGAAGGATTTTGTCATGCTGGATCATGTCTTTTTATCCGTGAGCGATATCAGCCGCTCCGTACGCTTTTACGAAGCAGTGTTGACGCCGTTGGGTATCACTGCGCGTCTGGACTACGACGGTAAGGACGGCCCGCCGGGGCATCCTGACTTGAAAGGCTTTGGCGCCAGGGGGCGAGTGTTTTTCTGGTTGCGCGAAGGGATCGCCGAAGGGCGTGCCGCTCATGTAGGTTTTGTTGCAAACAATAAAGCCGAGGTGGACGCGGCCTATAGTGCAGCCATGGAGCAGGGCGCCGTCGACAATGGTGCGCCTGGTGCCCGTTTGCACTACGACCCCGATTACTACGCCGCCAATGTGCTGGACCCGGATGGATACAGCCTGGAATTCGTCTATAAAAAATGGCAGCACACCCAATGAGCACTCTTCTGATCTACGGAGCAACAGGCTACACCGGCCGCATGGCGGCAGAGCGGGCGAAGGCGCTTGGTCTGAATTTTGAAATCGCCGGGCGCAACCACGCTCGGCTGGCGGCACTGGCAGCGCATCTGGGCGTACCGTTTCGTGTGTTCGATGCCGATACCGATGCCGAGACCTCATTGACTGGCATCTCGGTATTGCTCAATTTCGCGGGGCCGTTTGCACACACGGCTGAGGTTTTAATGCGCGCCTGCATCAGGGCCGGGGTCGACTATCTGGACATTACGGCCGAGATCAACGTGTACCGTGTGGCAGAACGGTTAGGCGCTGAAGCCGTTTTACAGCAGGTCATGCTGTTGCCAGGCGTCGGATGGGACGTAGTGCCAACTGATGCGTTGTCGGTGCAGGTGGCCAAGCGCATTGAGCAGCCTTTTGCACTGAGCATTGCACTTCAGGTACCAGGCTCAATGTCTCGTGGATCAGCCATGAGTGTCAGCGAAATCATCGGTGCGGGGGTGCTCGCGAGGGTCGCTGGCGAACTCGTTGCAACACCCGATGCGGCGCCCCGTCATTTTGATTTTGGTGAAGGTCCGGTTCTCTGCGTGCCACTGTCTTTCGGTGATCTGGTGACGGGATGGCATTCGACCGGCATCCCTAATATCGCGATGTTTGTGCATATTTTGGGCGACGCTTTTCCAGAAGGCGATCTGTCACTGTTGCCCGAGGGGCCCACCCCGGAGCAGCGGGATGCGCATCGCGCCCGTGCAGCAGTTGAGGTCACAGGCAGCGATGGCGCCATTGCACGCTCAGTCATCGAAACTGTGAATGGCTATACCTACACGCCGCTGGCGGCAGTGGAAGCGGCACGGCGGGTATTGAACGGTGAGCGCCTGTCGGGTTTTGCAACACCGGCGAAGGTGTTTGGAAGTGGTTTTGCCGAGAGTATCGAAGGGACTCGGATCACCGATTTTTAAGGCTTGGGGCAGTTGTTCATGAGGCTGTTGCGAGCGCTTTGCTCTCAACTTTCGCTGGCCTTGAGGGCTTGAATCGCGCCGCGTCCCGCGCCGGTGGCAGACCATACAGGCGCGCGTACTCCCGGTTGAATTGAGAGGCGCTTTCATACCCAACGGTGTAGGCGATGGATGTTGCATCTAGTGTGTCGAACAGCAACAACCATCGCGCCCTCAACAAACGAAGGCGCTTCTGATACTGAATCGGGGTCATGGCCGTCACCGATTTGAAGTGCCGGTAGAAGGCGGCCACGCTCATGTCTGCCATGACGGCCAGCGGCTCTACCCGAAAAGGTTCGGTGTAGTGTTCACGAATCCATTGAGTGACACGGCGGATCTGCATCATCCGGCCATCCGGCCGCGCGACATCCCGAAGAATCCCCCCTAGTGGCCCCTGTAACGCGCGGAACAAAATTTCGCGCTCAATCATCGGCGCCAGAATCGCAGCCTCATACGGGTGATCCATGAGCCGCATCATGCGCAGCCATACGTCGATCATGTGCGCGGGTGCAAGCACGCCCTCGAAACATGCGCTTTGCGCCGCCCTAGGCGTTTTGCCTTCGTCCATCAACAGCTCAGCGATCACTTCGACGTCCAGCGTCAGGCTGACCGCGAGATAGGGTTGATCCACTGCATTTGCGTGAATCTGACCCGTAGCGGGCACATCGACAGGCACCAGGAAATAGTGGCCTGGCGAGTAACTGTAAACCTCTTCCCCGATTGACAGGGTCTTGGTGCCCTGAAGCACCAAATGCAGCATCGGTTGATAAACCTGGTTAGCACAGGCCTCGGCCCGCACCATCGCCACACGGGGCAATCCGGTATCGGTCCACTTGTCTTGTGCGCGCATCACGATGCTGCGCAGTTCTGCCATTGGTTTTTCCATGCCTTCCACCGTGAGCCAAACCCCGGGGCATAGCAAGCCAACTGATAAGAATAGGCAAGTATGTGCGACTAACCGGCAAACCTCGGCGACTTCAATGCCCGAATACTGAAGGCAAGCGGCTCGATGCGTTACGGTTGTTTATCGCCTGACTGCACCGAAGCCTTCTGTCACGTAACGTCAAAAGGGCTGGTCATGAAACTCGAAGGAAAAATAGCGGTTGTCACGGGCGCATCGAAAGGCATCGGTGCCGGGATCGCCAAAGCTTTGGCCGCGCAGGGCGCAACAGTCATCGTCAACTATGCCTCCAGCAAGGCCGATGCGGATGTTGTGGTGGGCCATATCACAGAGCACGGCGGTTCAGCATTCGCCGTACAGGCTGACATGAGTCAGGCAACTGATGTTGTGCGCCTGTTTGAAACAGTCCGCACGAAGTACGGCTCCCTGGATATCTTGGTCAACAATGCCGGCGTCGCGGTGTTTCAGATGATCGATGACTTGACCGAAGAAGCCTTTCACAAACAATTCAATCTGAACGTGCTGGGCTACCTGCTTGCGGTACGTGAGGCCGTCAAACTGTTGGGGCCGACAGGCAGCATCATCAATATCAGCTCAATTCTGAGTACTGACCCCTACCTCGCGTCGAGTGTGTACTCGGCAACCAAGGGCGCAGTCGATACATTGACCTTCGCACTGGCCAGAGAGCTGGGGCCGCGTGGTATCAGAGTCAATTCGATTTTGCCGGGGCACACGAACACTCCTGCTACCGACGGCAATTTCGCCGGGGCGTTCGGTGAGAAACTTATTGCCGGAACTCCGCTGGGACGTTTCGCAGAGCCTGAAGACATCGCACCGCTGGCCGTGTTTCTGGCGTCTGCAGACTCGCACTGGGTGACAGGCGAATCCATCCGCGCAGCGGGCGGTGTGCGCGGTGTCGGTTACTAGCGCGACGGGTAAACCTTCAGGCCCACGCTGGCGTGCGCCTGAAGTGTCGGTTGGCGGGTAAACGACCGGATCAGGCTTGGGCCATGCCGCCGTCTGCAAAGAGTTCGGCGCCATTGACGAAACTGGAGTCGTCACACGCCAGGAACAAAGCAGCCTTGGCGATCTCATCCGCTTCAGCGACTCGGCCCATCGGGATGAGGGTACTCAAATAGTCGATCATGCCTTGCTGCTGCGCCGGATCATCCCCCGCGTACCCCAGCAAAGCTGGCGTGCGCACAGGTCCCGGGCTCAATACATTGACCCGGATGCCGGTGCCTTTGAGGTCAAGAATCCAGCTGCGAGCCAGATTACGTACCGCCGCTTTGGACGCAGAGTAGACGCTGAAAGCCGTCGTGCCCGCGATGCTGGCGCTAGATCCTGCAAGAATGACTGACGAACCGCTGACCAGCAGTGGCAGTGCTTTCTGGACGGTGAATATCAGCGCTTTGACGTTCAGTCCAAACGTCTCATCCACTTGCTGTTCGGTGATCTGTCCCAAGGGCAGTAGCGTGCCACCGCCCGCGTTTGCATACAGCACATCGATTCGCCCTGCCTCGGTTTTGATCTGTTCGAACACATGATCAAGGTCGGCGATCCGGGTCGAGTCTGCCTGGATGCACGTGACGTTAGCGCCGATAGCGTTGTGCGCCGTTTTTAACGCCTCTGCGTCACGTCCGGTGATGTAGACATGTGCACCTTGTGCGGCGAACAGCTTGGCGGTTGCCAGGCCGATGCCTTGGGTGGCGCCGGTGATGAGTGCGATTTTGCCGTCGAGTCTGTCGGACATGATGAATACTCCTGGTGCCTGAAGAGCTTGGCCTGAAGGGTTCAGGTCAGCAACTTGGGGGGAGTCTAGGAGCGTCGTCTCTAGGGCAGAAGCCCGTGAAAATAGAGACATAATTCATCTGAATGGATAATCAGACGTGTGTATTGCAACGGGTCCTTCAGCGTCGCTCAACGGCTTGGGTACTACAACTTTCGTTGTTGAACAGCTCAACTGCCCAGTCGATAAAGGCACGCAATTTTGCGCTGGGGTGGCGCGCTCCCGGATAGACCAATTGCAGTGGATGGGGGGCAGGGGCCCAGTCCTCAAGTAACGGCACCAAACGCCCGGCAGCCAGGTGCGCCCGCGCGCTAAAACGAAAAATTTGCCCGATCCCCATCCCGGTCAGCACCGCTTCGGTCAGTGCCGTGCTCTCGCTCACGCAGAGGGCTGGCTGACCATTCACCTCGTATGTCTCATGACCTCTGGCGAAGTGAAGCGGCAGTGTCTTTCCGGTGTTCGAAAAGAAATAGCGAATCGTGCGGTGGTTTTGCTCAAGCGCTTGTGGGTGAGTCGGTATGCCAAAAGAGGCCAGGTAATCAGGCGTCGCACAGGTGACGAAGTCTGCATTGCACAGGTGGCGTCCAATCAGCGAACTGTCCGGTAATGCGCCGCCGCGAATGACACAGTCGACGCCATCGCCGATGAGATCCGCGGGGCGGTCGTTGACCCCAAGCAGCAATTGCAGGTCAGGGTAGCGGGCATGAAAATGCGGCAGTGCCGGGATAATGACCAGATTGGCCAGCGATGAACCAATGTCCACGCGAAGCCTGCCTCGGGGGCTGGCGCGTGCCTGACGTGCGGCGAGATCCATTTCGTCGAGCCCTGCGAGCAGGTTCAAGGCTTGCTCCCGGTAGGCTTCACCGGCCTGGGTAATAGTGAATGAGCGTGTACTGCGTTCGATCAGCTTGGTGCCCAGATGTTGTTCAAGGTCCTGAAGCAGTTTGCTGACGGAGGAGCGTGGAATGTTCAACGAATCGGCTGCTTTCGCAAACGAGCGGGCGTCAGTGATTCGGATGAAAACCCGTATGGCGAGAAGTTGATCCACAGCTGCGCTCCAGGAAAACTTAAGGGGATGGCTCACATTTCTCTAACATTTAAGTCGGTAGTGTCTCGATTTCTCGGGAGTCGAAATCAGCCTGGGCCTGCATGGCCGCAGCCAAGTGGTCGAGCGTCTAGAGATACAGGGCGTTGAAAGGGTGTTCAAGTGTCCTGCCCAGTTCGCTAAGCCAAGTTGATACGACCCATTCGGTCAGCACTCCCCGAGTGACAATTGAGGGCGATACGGCACATCGACTGAATGATGGCTAAGACCCAGTCAGTTACCCGGCCAAACCCCGCATCCATCCCTCACTCCCGCTTCCAGGCCATCTCATTACCCGAAAGCATCGGCACCAGCGACCGATCACACATATCGGCCATGGACAACAGTTTCTGCGCTTCTTCGCGATCACCTGCCTGAATCAGTCGCCAGGCTTTGACGCGCATCCTCTGGCCGTGGTCATAAAGGTTTTCGGAGGCTCTGGCTATTCCCTCGTTACCTGAAGGCTTGTTCATGGGGTGGGTTCCTGCTGTGTTCAGTGGAGAGTCACAACACGGCGGCTCTCGCCAATGCGGATTCTGTCTAACGCCCGGTTTAATGCATCAAGTGCTTCAAGCAGTGCTTTAGCCTCGGTCTCTCTGCCATCGCCCCATAAACGTTCTGCCATTTTATTGAGTGTCAAAATGGAGCGCTCGATATCTGCAGCAGTAGCGGCTGCAGATGTTGCAGTTTGTTTCTTCGGCATTGTCACAACTTCTGCAGTTCTGGGTGGGCAGCCATCTAACTATCATTGATCCGCCTGGCTTGCCAGCACCCTTATGTATTCCATTGTTAATGAGAATATGTAAATGCCTGCTTTAGTGATTTGCCCGAACCGTCATGCGTACATCGATCCTGACGCCCGAAAACCATGTGCTACGCTCATTCGGGTTTGAATCTACCTTTCTTTTCAACAGGGAGTGCGCAATGAGAAGCATCATATCCACGTTAACAATCACCCTCGCAGCGCTAGTGCTCAGCGCCTGCGTCACTGGTGGATCTAATAACGGTGGGGAGTTTGAAATCCGTACGGGCGTGCTTGAGCAAGTTGAACTCACGCAAGTCAAGTCAAACCATGACAGTGGTATTGGCGCCATTGTGGGCGGTATCGCGGGTGCCGGTTTGGGCAGTTTGATCGGTGCAGGCACCGGGCGTGATGTGGCCATGGTGGCCGGGGCTCTGGCGGGGGCTGTGGGGGGTAATTACGTCGAGAAGCAAAATTACGACAAACCCCGTGAAGCGCAACAGCTCATTGTGCGTCTGAAAAGCGGTGTTCTGGTGTCAGTAACCCAGCCGGTTAACCCGGCCTTGGCGCCCGGCATGCACGTGTACATCGAAGGCTCCGGTAGCGGAGCGCGAGTTATTCCACAGAACTGATGTGCGCTGTTCGGGCGCACGATATTAAAAGCTCAGGGGCTGTGTGCCCCTGAGCTTTTTCGCGAAACCAGTCACTGCCACAAATCCTCATTTCCTTCCTGCAGCAGGTGCGCCTGATAAATCATGCGTGCGCGATTTTTTGGCGTGCTATACCTAGTTCAAATCCCAACTTAAAAATTAAAAACATGCTCTCAATATTCCATCCCATTGATATGTATTCGTGGTTGATTTTAGTGTCGATGCTGCTGGTTTTGTGCCTGGCAGCGTTTGCAGGCAAGGTGGTGTGGGGCGGTAAAGCTGTTCGCAGTGCTGATTTCGATGATGAGCTAAAAGTTGTTTTAGGCTGCATCCTGTCGATGTTCGGTTTGTTGGTGGGTTTTATTCTTTCTTTTGCAATAAGCGGTTTGAACTCACGCATGGCCGCCGAAGAAAATGAAGCTGTCGCCATCGGTAATGCATTCCAGCGCACGACGTTGCTCACAGAGTCTCAGCAAGAGACCGCAGAGAAGCTGCTGGAGGAATACCTGGCCCTGCGGATTGCATTTTATGCCACCGATGATGACGCCAAACGCGCAGATATCCGTATGGAGTCCATCAAAAAACAAGCCTATATGTGGTTTCAAATCAGCAAGCTCGCGAAGGTTAACCCCAACCCGGTCATTGTGACCGTGCTTAATGCAAGCAGTGAGTTGTATGTGGCCCAACAAAAAACCATGTCCAGCTGGCGGCATCAGATACCGGTCGTTGCATGGGCACTGCTTGTGTTAAGTGCGGTCTGTTCCAACTTTTTGATTGGCTACAATGCGCGGGGCAAGTCCGGGAGCAATGTGTTGGTGTGCATCATGCCGATTTTTACGGCCTTGGCACTGTTCATGATTGCGGAGATCGATGTGCCGGGCAAAGGCCTGATACGCGTGGCCCCCGATAACTTGAACGCCTTGATCTTGACCCTCGAACAAGGAGGGCTGACGTTCTAGTGGGCTGAAGTTGCCTGAGCGTGTCAGCGAGTCGCCCCTCGAATCGCTGACCGATTGGCAGCCAGCCCCATTACCGGGTAACGTTACGCCTCCAGTCCTTAACGATTTACGCCATGTCCTCGCTCAATTTGCATCGCCTCACCATCCTCGGTTTGATCTTTTTCATTCTCGGCCTGCTCGGTGTCCTTTTCGCCCTGTACAGCATCTATACCGGGCCAAAGCCTACAGAGCCTGCCCTCATGCGCAGCCTGGTACTGGCCGGGTGCATGCAGTTGACCGGCTGGGTACTGCTCAACCGCAATCGCTGGCGCATGATGTTCGGCAAATCGCGTAAGTAGTCGTTAGCCTGGCACCCTGTGGGAGCGGGCTTGCTCGCGATACAGGCAACGCGGTGTGCCTGTAACAACTGGTCGGTGCAATCGCGAGCAAGCCCGCTCCCACAAGGTGGAGTTCTATATACCGCGCTAAAACAGCAACTCAACCCAGCACAAGGCGGCCCTCAAGCATCTCTTTGAGCACCACCGCCTCATTGTGTGATTGATCCTTGGCCGCATAAATCAGCGTGATGTCGCCTTGCTGCGCCTGTTGTTGGAGTTGCGACAGCGCGGGGTTGTTCTTGAGTTCTTCGCAGTAGCGCTTTTTGAACTCAGGCCATTTTTCAGGTGCGTGCCCGAACCATTGGCGAAGTTCGGTGCTGGGCGCGACCTCCTTGAGCCACAGATCAATCCTGGCTTTCGCCTTGGCTACGCCTCGTGGCCAAAGCCGGTCGACCAGAATGCGCTGGCCATCCGTGTCACTCGGCTGTTCATAAGCCCGCTTCAACATAACGCTCATGGCGTCCTCCCTGTTCACGCGACAAGACACATAGCGTAGCAGGGCAGGGTGCGCTTACGTGCAGTAGATCATGTCGTATGTACAGTCTCCACGCTCGCATGCAGGGTCTTCCAATGGCAACTGTTGTCACCAAACCCTGTAGTCGCTGCCAAGGCACGAAGGCTGCGATGAGTGCTTTCGCATCCCATAGCAGCCTTATACATCGTCAGCGCTTAAAAGCCGGGCCTTTAATCAGACGCTACCCACCAGTTTCGATTCGTTCATTCGGCGCTTGTACGCACTGTCCCGGCTCGCCAGCCAGTAGTACAGCGGCGACGTTACCAGCAGCCCTACGACCCAGGACAAATCCGCTCCGTCGATGTGAGCCGAGATCGGACCGACGTACAGCGGGGTGTTCATGAACGGGATCTGCACCACAATGCCGATGGCGTAGGCCAGCAATGCCTGCGGGTTGTAGCGGCCATAAATGCCACCGTCGACGCGGAAGATCGAGGCGATGTCGTACTTGCCTTTATGAATCGCATAGAAGTCGATCAGGTTGATCGCCGTCCACGGCACCAGGACCACCAACAGCACCAGCACCATGTCGACGAAATGGCCGATAAAGTCTTTCGAGGCGAAGACCGCCGCAATCGCACAGGCCGCCAGTACCACGGTGGAAATCAGCGCACGGCTTTTGGCTGTTGGAATCCAGCGATAAGCAAAGGTCTGAATCAGGGTGATAAGCGACAGCACGGCGCCGTACAGGTTAAGGGCGTTGTGGCTGATCACGCTGAGCAGAAACAGCACCAGCATCAACGGGCCAATCGCGCCGGTGGCGAGTTTCACGGCGTCCATGGTGTCCATCCCGACCGGCGTAGCGAGCACGGCCACCGCACCAAAGATGAAGGACAGGCTGGAGCCCAGCACCGAGCCCATGTAAGTGGCCCAGAAGGTGGACGCCACCGGCACATCCGCCGGGAGGTAGCGCGAGTAGTCAGACACGTACGGGGCAAACGCGATCTGCCACAGGGCCGCTAGCGACACAGTGGCCAGCCAGCCAGAGATGTTGAACTCGCCGCGGGTCAGAAAGTCGGTGGTCTGGATGTGGGTGAAGATATAACCGAAACCCAGCACGATACCGGCGCCCAGCACCCAGGTGCCGATGCGGTTGAGCACGTGGATAAAGCGGTAGCCGATGATGCCAATGATCCCGGAGCCGATGGCGCCGATCACGATCCCGACCGGTACGGGCACCGAGTCGACCACGCCATGCAGGGACTTACCGGCAAGCACGATGTTGGAAGCAAAGAAGCCGATGTACATGACGCCGGCGATCACCACCACCAGCAACGCGCCGAGAGAGCCGAACTGGGCGCGGCTCTGGATCATTTGCGGGATGCCCATTTGCGGGCCCTGGGCTGAGTGCAGCGCCATCAGCACGCCGCCGAGCAAGTGGCCGACCAGAATGGCGACAATGCCCCACACCAGATTCAGGTGGAACAGTTGCACACCCAGTGCGCCGGTCACAATCGGCAACGGCGCGATATTACCGCCGAACCACAGGGTGAAGAGGTCTCTTACCTTTCCATGGCGATCTTCCGGGGGCACGTAGCCAATCGTGTGCTTTTCGATGAGTGGTGCGGAGGATGTTGCAGTGGTGACCATGATGAACTCCAAGGCAGGAAGAGTACGTGGGCGTACTTCGCAGTGCGCTTTCAGGGCAGCGCTTTGTTGTTGGAGTGATCATCTGTAATGGTGGCAGGCAGGTAAATTAGTAAGTTTGTTGCTATAGACCTTAAAAAATATAGCTCATACCTTTTTTTGCTCCGGTATGTTGCATACACCGCCAACGCTGAAAAAAACGGCTTTTTTCTGCACTTGTTTGGGGCGAAACCCCACGTTTATCGAGGTTCCGATGGCTGCCTACAACCTGCGCCAACTCAAATATTTTATTACCACGGCCGAATGCGGGAGCGTCGCAGAGGCGTCACGCAAGCTTTATATCGCCCAGCCTTCGGTGTCTACCGCCATCAAGCAACTGGAAGACAGCTTTGGGGTGCAGCTGTTTATTCGTCACCACGCCCAAGGCGTTTCGCTGACGCCCAGCGGCGCGCGTTTTTATCGCAAGGCGCAGGAACTGCTTCGCGTGGCCCATGAATTTGAGCAAAACGCCTTGGCGGACAATGATGTGGTGTCGGGCCAGATCGACATCGGCTGCTTCGAGACCGTCGCGCCGCTGTACTTGCCGCGCCTGATTGCAGGGTTCAAAAAGCGCTGGCCGGGAGTGGAAATACGCATTCGCGACGGCGAACAGCAAGAGCTGGTGCAGGCGCTGACGGCGGGCAGCATCGACATGGCCATGCTCTTCGAGCACGACCTGGGCGGCAGTATCGAAACCACGCCATTGATGCCGCCGCAGCAGCCGTACGCGCTGTTACCCGCAGACCACCGCTTTGCGCAGCAGGCCAAAGTGTCATTGGCCGACCTGGTACTGGAACCGATGATTTTACTCGACGTGCTGCCGAGCCGGACCTACTTCGTGAGCATCTTCGAAGAGCGCGGACTGACCCCGAATATCGTCTTCAGCTCGCCGTCGATCGAGATGGTGCGGGGCATGGTCGGCAGGGGATTCGGGTTCTCGATTCTGGTCACCAAACCCTTTACCGAATACACCTACGACGGGCAGAAACTGGTGTGCATTCCCTTGGCCGAAACCGTCACCGGCTCCGGGCTGTCAGCCGTCTGGCTGCGCCGGGCGCCGCTGACCAAACCGGTGCAATTGTTTGTCGATTACTGCCGCGAAGAACTGGCCAGAGTCCTCAGCTAACCTCACGGCCCAGTAGGAGCGAGCTTGCCTCGCGATCTTTTGATCTTTAAAAAGATCGCGAGGCAAGCT
>NZ_JBEOPQ010000095.1:0-13167 GCF_040310285.1 Pseudomonas sp. HY2-MNA-CIBAN-0224
GGTCAAGATGAAGTCGCATGAAAGACAAATTTTTTAGGCTAGGAACACGTACTGTGCGCTTTTTCCTACGTCCGATAAAAGGCCCAGGTCGTTAGAACGGATGTAGAGGGTCAGGGAGATTTCCTTGGTCTCAACGTTCGGGTGGAACTGGTACAGCAGGTGGCACGGCGGCAGGGCCATTTCGTCGAGCTGGGCGCAGTTCCAGCCGTGGAACAGAATACGGCGGCTGCCCGGGTCATTGATGATCGTGTCGACGCACTGGCGCACCTGGTCGATGGCCTTGTACAGCACCACGTAGGCCTCGCCGTCTTCTTCGCCTTCGGCGATCTGGCGATAACCCTGGCTCAGGCACAGATCGATGGCGGCCTGGTTGCTGCGCGCCACTTGCTTGTAGGCCGGCCACTTGCGCCATTGCACGCCGTAGATCTCGCCCAGGTCGTCTTCGCCCTGACGGAACGGGTTGGCCAGCCATTGGGCGTTTTCGTTGGCGTTCTGGTCCCAGACCTTGCAGCCCAGCGCACGGAAGTCTGCCGCGCTGTTGACCGGGCGCAAAAAGCCGCACATCTCGCCAATCGCCGATTTGAACGCCATGCGGCGCGTGGTGATGGCCGGGAAGCCTTCTTTGAGGTCGTAGCGCAACATGGCGCCCGGCAGACTGATGGTCTTCACGCCGGTGCGGTTGGCTTGCAAGGTGCCGTTTTTAATGACGTTGGCAACGAGGTCAAGATATTGCTTCATGGTTTTCCTAGCGTTTGAATGCAGGGCCGCGCGGGCCCTGCGATTCGAATTTAATGCGCAGCCTTTTGAGCCGCCGGATCACGGTTGTAGGCCAGCCAGATCAGGAACAGGCCGCCCGCAATCATCGGGATGCAGAGGATTTGCCCCATCGTTACCCAGCCGAACGCCAGGTAGCCTAGCTGAGCGTCCGGCACGCGGACGAACTCGACGATGAAACGGAAGATCCCGTAGAACAGGGCGAACATCCCGGAAACCGCCATTGTAGGGCGAGGTTTGCGCGAGTACAGCCACAGCACCAGGAACAGTGCCACACCTTCCAGGGCAAACTGGTAAAGCTGCGACGGATGGCGCGCCAATTGTTGTGGGTCGGTGGGGAAGATCATCGCCCATGGCACGTCGCTGGCCTTGCCCCACAACTCGCCGTTGATGAAGTTACCGATGCGCCCAGCGCCCAGACCAATCGGCACCACAGGGGCGATGAAGTCGAGGATCTGGAAGAACGATTTGCCGTTGCGCTTGCCGAACCACCAGGTCGCCAGCATCACGCCGATCAGGCCGCCGTGGAACGCCATGCCGCCTTTCCACACTTCGAAAATCAGCAGCGGGTTGGCGATGTAGGCGCTAAGGTCGTAGAACAGCACATAGCCCAGGCGGCCGCCGACTATCACGCCCATGGCCACCCAGAACACCAGGTCCGAGAGTTTCTCTTTGTTCCAGGTCGGGTCGAAGCGGTTGAGACGTCGCGACAGGATCAGCCAGGCGGCGCCAATGCCGATCAGGTACATCAAGCCGTACCAATGAATTTTCAGCGGTCCGATAGCCAATGCCACCGGGTCAATCTGCGGGTAAGGCAGCATTGCGACTCCTCGTTAGATCAGGAAACTCAAACCGACACAGAACAACAGTGCGGCAAACAGCCGTTTCAGCAGGCGCGGCGAGAGTTTGTGGGCCAAACGCGCACCGAAACGGGCAAAAAACATGCTGGTCAGGGCGATCCCGACCAACGCGGGTATGTAAACAAACCCGAGACTATGCGCGGGCAAGTCAGGGTTGTGCCAGCCAATCATCATGAAACTTAACGCACCGGCGACGGCGATGGGCAGACCGCAGGCCGACGAGGTGGCCACGGCTTGCTGCATGGTCACACCGCGCCAGGTCAAAAACGGTACGGTCAGCGAGCCGCCGCCGATACCGAAAATCGCCGACGCCCAGCCAATAACGCTACCAGCCAAGCTCAGACCCACCTTACCCGGCACCGTTCGGCTGGCCTTGGGTTTTAAGTCCAGGGCCATTTGCAGGGCGATGATCACGGCAAACACACCAATGATTTTCTGCAAGTGCGGACCGGAGATCGCCTCGGCGGTCAACGCGCCTATCCCGGCCCCGACCAGAATGCCCAGGCTCATCCAGGCAAACAGAGGCCACAGCACCGCGCCTTTGCGATTATGCGCAATCACTGAGTTGATCGAGGTAAAGATAATGGTCGCCAATGACGTGCCAACGGCCAAATGGGTCAACACCTCGTTGCTGAAACCTTGCAAGGTGAAACTGAACACCAGCACCGGCACGATGATCAGCCCGCCACCGACTCCGAACAATCCGGCCAGTACGCCAGCGAAGCCCCCCAACACCAGATAGAGCAGAAATTCCATGACGCCCCCTATTTTTGATCCGCATGGTAACGGAGCAAGGGCTCGGGCTCCATCCCGCATGGCGTAACACGCAGGGGCAATCTATAAGTACAGTGATTAAAAAAACATTAAGGACTGCCCATGTGCCTGATTGTCTTCGCTTGGCGCCCCGGCCACGCACAGCCTCTGGTCGTTGCGGCCAACCGCGATGAATTTTATGCGCGCCCCACTCAACCGTTGGCCCAATGGGTTGAAGCGCCGCAGGTGTTTGCCGGGCGTGACCTGCAGGCGGGCGGCACCTGGCTCGGCATAGGGGCCAATGGCCGCTTTGCCGCGCTGACTAATATTCGTGAACCGCATCAGCCGCCCGGGCGGCATTCGCGGGGTGAGCTGGTGTCTGATTTTTTGAGTGGCAACCAGTCCATTGCTGAGTATTTCGACGATATTGGCGGACGAAGGCTGAGTTATGCCGGTTTTAACCTGCTGTTGGGGGATCGCGATCAGCTCTGGCATTTCAACTCCAGAGAGCTGGTGCCGCAGCCCCTGAGTGCGGGGCTGTATGGCTTGTCGAATGCCGGGCTGGACACCCCGTGGCCCAAGCTGCTCCGGGCCAAGGCGGCGCTGGCCGAGGTGCTGAACGACCCGCAGCCGCAAGCCTTGCTGGCCCTGCTCAAAGACCCACAAGCAGCGCCCTTCAATAAACTGCCCGATACCGGCGTCGGGCTGGCCACAGAGAAGTTGTTGTCGAGCGTGTTTATCGCCAGCCCCACGTACGGCACCCGCGCCAGCACCGCGCTGATCGTCAATGCCGATGGTTCACGGGTGATGGTGGAGCACAGCTTCGGGCCGCTGGGCGGGCGTTTGGGTGAGGTGCGGCTGGAACACCCCTGACTCATGCCAAAACCTGTAGCCGCTGCCGAAGCATGAGGCTGCGATGGGTTGCGCAGCGACCCCATACAGCGGGCCTGCGGACCGCATCGCAGCCTCGTCCCTCGTCAGCGGCTACAAGGTATTAATAAGGCTTGATCGCCGCCGGGTTCATCATGCGCGTCAGGCCCATGTTTTTCAGGGCCAACTGGATGGTGCTGCGAATGACTTGCGGGTTGTCGATGGTCATCACTTCAGCCAGCAACTCTTTGGCCCGGCTCAGGCTGACCTGGCGCAACATCCACTTCACCTTGGGCAAGTTGGTGGCGTTCATTGACAGGCTGTCAAAACCCATGGCCATCAACAAGATCGCAGCCGCCGGGTCACCGGCCATTTCACCGCAGATACTCGCCGGCTTGCCTTCGGCGTGGGCGTCACGCACCACCGCCTGCAAAGCTTGCAGCACGGCCGGGTGCAGGTAGTCGTACAAATCGGCCACTCGCGGGTTGTTGCGGTCTACTGCCAATAAGTACTGAGTCAGGTCGTTAGAACCCACCGACAAAAAGTCCACCTGACGGGCCAGCTCTTTGGTCTGGTACACCGCCGCCGGGACTTCGATCATCACGCCAATCGGCGGCATCGGCACGTCGGTGCCTTCGTCGCGCACTTCACCCCAGGCACGGTGCAGCAGGTGCAGGGCTTCTTCGAGTTCGTGGGTGCCGGAGATCATCGGCAGCAAGATGCGCAGGTTGTTCAGGCCTTCGCTGGCCTTGAGCATGGCCCGGGCCTGCACCAGAAAGATTTCCGGGTGGTCGAGGGTCACGCGGATCCCGCGCCAGCCCAGGAACGGGTTGTCTTCTTTGATCGGGAAGTACGACAGCGACTTGTCGCCGCCAATGTCCAGGCTGCGCATGGTCACCGGCTGCGGATGGAAGGCCGCCAACTGCTCGCGATAAATCGCCAGCTGCTCTTTTTCGCTCGGGAAGCGCTGGTTGATCATGAACGGCACTTCGGTGCGGTACAGGCCCACGCCTTCTGCGCCACGCTGTTGCGCACGTGCCACATCGGCCAGCAGGCCAGTGTTGACCCACAGCGGCATGCGGTGGCCGTCCGGGGTGATGCACGGCAGCTCGCGCAGGGCATCGAGGCCCTGGGACAACTGGCGTTCTTCTTCAACTACGTCGGCGTATTGCTTGCGCAACACGTCGCTGGGGTTGGTGTAGACCTCACCGTGGTAGCCGTCGACGATCATCTGGATGCCGTCGACCTTGGAGTACGGCAGGTCAACCAAGCCCATCACGGTCGGGATGCCCATGGCACGGGCCAGAATCGCCACGTGGGAGTTACCCGAACCCAATACCGAAACCAGGCCCACCAGCTTGCCTTCAGGCACTTCGCCGAGCATGGTCGCGGTCAGCTCTTCACTGACCAGAATGGTGTTGTCGGGGTAGACCATGGTTTGCTGGTGATCGTGCTGCAAATAGGCCAGCAAACGGCGCCCGAGGTCACGCACGTCCGACGCCCGCTCGCGCAGGTAGTCGTCGTCCATCAATTCGAAACGGTTGACGTGATCAGTCACCACCTGACGCAGCGCGCCCTGGGCCCACTGACCGGTCTTGATCACATTTTTGACTTCGCTGCCCAGCGAGGCGTCGTCGAGCATCATCAGGTACACGTCGAACAGCGCCTGCTCTTCGGGGCGCAGTTGCGTGGCGAGCTTTTTCGACACCGCGCGCATGTCGTTGCGCACGCCTTCGAGGGCGTTTTTGAACAGCGCTATTTCGGCAGGTATGTCAGTGATGGTCTTGTCGGGCACCACGTCCAGATCGGCCGGAGGCAGCATGACCACCGCGGTACCGACCGCGGCGCCGGGCGAACCGGGCACGCCGACGAACTTGGCTTCCTGGATACCCTTGCCCTGGCGCCCCAGGCCACGAATCGACCCCGTGGCTTCTGCGTGGGCAATAACCCCGGCCAATTGCGCGCTCATGGTCACGAGGAAGGCTTCTTCACCTTCATCGAACTGGCGGCGTTCTTTTTGCTGAATGACCAACACCCCCACCACACGGCGGTGGTGGATAATCGGCGCGCCGAGGAATGAGGCATAGCGCTCCTCACCGGTTTCGGCAAAGTAGCGGTAGCGCGGGTGATCGGCGGCGTTTTCGAGGTTCAGAGGCTCTTCGCGGGTACCCACCAGACCGACCAGGCCTTCGTTGGGTGCCATGCTGACTTTGCCGATCGAGCGCTTGTTCAAGCCCTCGGTGGCCATCAGTACAAAACGGTTGGTCTCTGGATCAAGCAAATAGACCGAGCAGACCTGGCTGCCCATGGCCTCTTTGACGCGCAACACAATAATCCCCAACGCCGCCCTGAGATCTTTGGCGGCGTTTACTTCCTGGACGATCTTGCGCAGCGTATTGAGCATGGCTCGGGGTCGAACTCCGTGTCAGGCGCGCGTTAATAGGCGCGGTGCAAGTTCTTTGAGCGCGCGACGGTAGACCTCGCGCTTGAATGTCACCACCTGGCCCAACGGATACCAATAGCTGACCCAGCGCCAGCCATCGAATTCCGGTTTACCGGTTAAATCCATCCGCACCCGCTGCTCATTCGAGACCAGGCGCAGCAAAAACCACTTTTGCTTCTGGCCGATGCACAGCGGTTGGCTGTGGGTACGGACCAGGCGTTGCGGCAAACGATAACGCAACCAGCCTCGCGTGCAGGCGAGTATTTCTACATCTTCGCGTTCCAGGCCAACTTCTTCGTTCAGCTCGCGGTACAAGGCGTCTTCCGGCGTCTCATCAGGGTTGATTCCGCCCTGTGGAAACTGCCACGCGTCTTGATTGATACGGCGAGCCCACAGTACCTGTCCGGCATCATTTGTCAGAATAATCCCGACATTAGGACGGAAACCATCGGGGTCGATCACGGCAACAACCTCGCAAACGCATGTCGCCGCATTGTTCCACAAAGGTTGTGAAAGCAGCAACGCGCCTTCCTGCCTTATGTGCACTCTTATTAAAAGACCGTATTCTTGTGGGCTTTCAACCGACAGCTCAGCGGGTAATTGCAATGCGTTTGGCTTTATTCGACTTGGACAACACCCTTTTAGGCGGCGACAGCGACCACGCGTGGGGCGATTACCTCTGCGAACGCGGCATTCTCGACGGTGACGCCTACAAAGCTCGTAACGACGAGTTTTACCAGGATTACCTGGCCGGCAAGCTCGACAATGCCGCCTATCTTAATTTCAGCATGGAAATTTTTGGCAAAAATGACATGGATCAACTCGATCAATGGCACCGCGAATTCATGCGCGACTGCATTGACGACCTGATGCTGCCAAAAGCCCAGGCACTGTTGGCCAAGCACCGCGACGCGGGCGATACGCTGGTGATCATCACCGCGACCAACCGGTTTATCACCGCCCCCATTGCGGCAAAGCTGGGCGTGGAACATTTGATCGCCACTGAGTGCGAGATCGTTGATGGCCGTTACACCGGCCGCAGCACCGACGTACCGTGCTTTCGTGAAGGCAAAGTGACACGTCTGAACCGCTGGATGGCAGAAAACGGCCACAGCCTCGAAGACAGCTACTTTTACAGCGATTCGATGAACGACCTGCCATTGCTGGAGCAAGTGACCCACGCCGTGGCCGTCGACCCGGATGAAAACTTGCGGGCCGAAGCGGTTAAACGTGGCTGGCCAGTGATTTCGCTGCGCGATTAATCCCAATCCTGTAGGAGCGAGCTTGCCTCGCGATCTTTTGATCTTTTAAAAGATCGCGAGCAAGCTCGCTCCTACAAGGCTATGCGGGATTTAAACCGGTTTTGCGCCCATCATGGCCGCAATCGCAATAAAGCAAACCGCACAAAAAGCCGCCAGCACCACGGTAAAGCCCGGGTGTTTGGCCATTCGCCCCAGCCGCAGGCGGTTGAGGCGCACCAGCAGCCACAACCAGCTCAAGCCACCCAGCAGGTACAGACTGCTCCCGCCCAGCAACCACAGCTGGCTCAGCGGCCAACCCGCCATGTGCACCAAAAACCAGCCACTCACCGGCAACGCCAGCAAGCACAGGCCCATCAGCCCCCAGAGAAACGCCCACGGGCGGCGCACCAGGCCACCCGCCAGGAAGGCGTCACCGGCACGCCGACGGCGAATCACCACAACCAGCAATACAAGCGCACTGACAAACAGCAGCAGTGTCGACACGCCATGCAGCAGTTTTAACGCGGTGAACGTTTCCATTTGATTTATCTCTTGAGCCGTTCAATCAGCGTAGCGTTTATCAGCCAAGAAACAGCTGATACGCCGGGTTATCGCTTTCATCCCAGTACGGATAGCCGATTTCAGCCAGCGCCGCAGGCACCAAATGGCGTTCATCGGCGGGCACTTGCAGACCGGCCATCACACGGCCATCTGCCGCGCCATGGTTGCGGTAGTGGAACATCGAGATGTTCCAGCGCCCGCCCAGCTTGCTGAGGAAGTTGAACAGCGCCCCCGGGCGTTCCGGGAATTCAAAGCGGAACAGCAACTCATCGCTGACCTTGGCCGCGTGCCCACCGACCATGTGGCGAATGTGCAATTTGGCCAATTCGTTTTCAGTCAGGTCGACCACCGGGAAGCCCTGCTCGGCCAAGCTGGCCAGCAACGCGCTACGCGGGTCGTTCTCGGGATGGGTCTGCACACCGACGAATATGTGGGCTTCGCTGCCGGTGTGGTAGCGGTAGTTGAACTCGGTGATCTGGCGTTTGCCGACCGCCTGGCAAAACGCCTTGAAGCTGCCCGGCACCTCGGGGATGGTCACCGCGATGATCGCCTCGCGGCCTTCACCCAATTCGGCCCGCTCGGCCACATGGCGCAAACGGTCGAAGTTAACGTTGGCGCCCGAGTCGATGGCCACCAGCGTCTGGCCGCGCACACCGCGTTGCTCGACGTATTTTTTGATCCCGGCCACGCCCAGCGCGCCCGCAGGCTCGGTGATCGAGCGGGTGTCATCAAAGATGTCCTTGATGGCCGCGCAGATTTCATCGGTGCTCACGGTGATGACTTCATCGACGTAGTCTTTGCAGATATCAAACGTGTGCTGGCCGATCTGACCCACGGCAACACCGTCGGCGAAGATCCCGACGCTTGGCAAGACCACGCGCTCACCGGCCGCCATCGCAGCTTGCAGGCAGTTGGAGTCATCGGGCTCGACGCCAATGACTTTAATATCTGGCCGCAGGTACTTCACATACGCCGCAATACCGGCAATCAATCCGCCACCGCCCACCGGCACGAAGATCGCATCCAGCGGCGTCGGGTGCTGACGCAGAATTTCCATCGCCACGGTGCCCTGCCCGGCGATGGTGTGCGGGTCATCGTAGGGGTGTACGTAAACGTAGCCTTTTTGTTCAACCAGTTGCAGCGAGTACGCCAGGGCTTCCGGGAAGGAGTCACCGTGCAGCACCACAATACCGCCACGCGAACGCACGCCTTCAATCTTGATCTCGGGGGTGGTTTTGGGCATTACGATGGTGGCTTTCACCCCCAGCACCTTGGCGGCCAGCGCCAGGCCTTGTGCATGGTTGCCGGCCGAGGCGGTGACGACGCCGCAGGCACGCTCGGCGTCGGTCAATTGCGTGAGCTTGTTGTAAGCACCACGAATCTTGAACGAAAACACCGGCTGCAAATCTTCGCGTTTGAGCAAAACCTGGTTGCCCAGACGCGCAGACAACTGATTGGCAGGCTGCAATGGGGTTTCTACCGCGACGTCATAAACGCGCGAGGTGAGTATCTTCTTAACGTACTGTTCGAGCATCGGAAAGCTTCACTGGGCGGTTAGCAGGGACCAAGGAGTCTACCCCAGCGTTTACACGGGCGACCATACGAATCCAAAGGTTTTAGTTATACTCCACGCCCTTCTGTTTACCCTTCCCGCCCCGGAGCCCGCATGACCCAGGATCAACTCAAACAAGCCGTAGCCCAGGCGGCTGTCGACTTCATCCTCCCGAAACTGGATGACAAGAGCATCGTTGGGGTCGGCACCGGCTCCACGGCCAACTGCTTCATTGACGCGCTGGCCTTGCACAAAGGCGCTTTCGACGGTGCCGTGGCCAGTTCCGAAGCCACCGCCGCACGCCTCAAGGGCCACGGGATTCCTGTGTACGAGCTGAACACCGTGAGCGATCTGGAGTTCTACGTGGACGGCGCCGATGAGAGCGACGAAAACCTCAATCTGATCAAAGGCGGCGGCGCAGCCCTGACCCGCGAAAAAATCGTCGCGGCCGTGGCCAAAACCTTTATCTGCATCGCTGACGCCAGCAAGCTGGTGCCGGTGCTGGGCGCGTTCCCGCTGCCGGTTGAAGTAATCCCGATGGCCCGCAGCCACGTGGCCCGCGAACTGGTCAAGCTGGGCGGCGACCCGGTGTACCGCGATGGTGTGCTGACAGACAACGGCAACATCATTCTTGACGTGCACAACCTGCAGATCGTCGACCCGGTGAAACTGGAAACTCAGATCAACGCCATCGTCGGTGTGGTAACCAACGGTTTGTTCGCTGCGCGCCCGGCGGACCTGTTGCTGCTGGGGACGCCTGAAGGCGTCAAATCCCTGAGCAAATAACCCGTAACCGTGTAGAAGCGAGCTTGCCTCGCGATCTTTTAAAAGATCAAAAGATCGCGAGGCAAGCTCGCTCCTACAAGGTCAGCTACAGCGAATTACTTGCTTTCAGCCGCTGGAGCATCCTGAGCGGCTTCTTTTGCTGCTGCTTCATTGGATTCAGCTTGGGCTTTAGCCGCCTCAGCGTTCTCTTTAGCAGCGTCGTTTACCTTGTCTTGCGCTTCAGACATGTTTTGTTGAGCTTGTTCTGCGTGCTGATTAGCGTCCTGGGCTTTGTCTTCGGATTTTTTATCGCAAGCAGCAAGGCCCAGGGAAGCGGCCAGCATCAAGGCAACAGCAACGGTATTACGCATGGGATGTTTCTCCTTGTGAGTAGTTCTACGGGGCGTTTGAGCCAGCCCCTGGTACTTAAGTTCCATCGTCATGCAGATATATAAGTAGTGCCGATTGCACAGAATCTATTGGTAAAAAGTATCAGGCCTTGAAATCCAGAGTTCAGGCCCCAACTTTCATCACATCCCGCCGCTAACCCTCTTGGGCGTGGCTCATGCCATCTAATCGGAGTTTGATAACAATGAGCGTGGAAACTCAAAAGGAAACCCTGGGCTTCCAGACCGAGGTCAAGCAACTGTTGCACCTCATGATCCATTCGCTGTATTCCAACAAGGAAATTTTCCTTCGCGAATTGATCTCGAACGCCTCTGATGCTGTCGACAAATTACGTTTTGAAGCGCTGTCCAAACCAGAACTGCTGGAAGGCGGCGACGAACTTAAAATCCGTGTGAGCTTCGACAAGGACGCTAAAACCGTCACCCTCGAAGACAACGGTATTGGCATGAACCGTGACGACGTGATCGCCCACCTGGGTACGATCGCCAAGTCCGGCACCGCCGATTTCATGAAAAACCTGTCGGGCGATCAAAAGAAAGACTCGAACCTCATCGGCCAGTTCGGTGTGGGCTTCTACTCGGCCTTTATCGTCGCTGACAAAGTCGACGTGTACAGCCGCCGCGCCGGCACACCTGCCAGCGAAGGCGTGCACTGGTCTTCCAAAGGCGAAGGCGAGTTCGAAGTTGAGAACGTCGAAAAAGCCTCTCGCGGCACCAAGATCGTTTTGCACCTCAAGTCCGGCGACGAAGAGTTCGCCGATGGCTGGCGCCTGCGCAACATCATCAAAAAATACTCCGACCACATCGCCTTGCCGATCGAACTGCCTAAAGAGCAGGCCGCAGCCGAAGGTGAAGAAGCACCGGCACTGGAATTGGAAACCGTTAACCGCGCCAGCGCCCTGTGGACCCGTCCTCGCACTGAGGTGAAGGACGAGGAATACCAGGAGTTCTACAAACACATTGCCCACGACTACGAGAACCCGCTGGCTTGGAGCCACAACAAGGTTGAAGGCAAGCTCGAATACAGCTCGCTGCTCTATGTGCCGGCCCGTGCACCGTTCGACCTGTACCAGCGTGAAGCGCCTAAAGGCCTGAAGCTGTATGTACAGCGCGTATTCGTGATGGATCAGGCTGAGTCGTTCCTGCCGCTGTACCTGCGCTTCATCAAGGGTGTGGTTGATTCCAACGACCTGTCGCTGAACGTGTCGCGTGAAATCCTGCAGAAAGACCCGATCATCGACTCCATGAAGTCGGCGCTGACCAAGCGTGTTCTGGACATGCTGGAAAAATTGGCGAAGAACGAACCAGAGAAATACCAGGGCTTCTGGAAAAACTTCGGTCAGGTCATCAAAGAAGGCCCGGCAGAAGATTTCGCCAACAAAGAAAAAATCGCCGGTCTGCTGCGCTTTGCTTCGACCCACGGTGATGATGGCGAGCAAACGGTTTCTCTGGCCGAGTACCTGGCACGTGCCAAAGAAGGTCAGGACAAGATCTACTACCTGACCGGCGAAACTTACGCTCAGGTCAAAAACAGCCCGCACCTGGAAGTCTTCCGCAAGAAAGGCATCGAAGTGCTGCTGCTGACCGACCGTATCGACGAGTGGCTGATGAGCTACCTGACCGAGTTCGACGGCAAGAGCTTTGTTGACGTGGCGCGCGGTGACCTCGATCTGGGCAACCTGGACTCCGAAGAGGACAAAAAAGCCGCAGAAGAAGTGGCCAAGGCCAAAGAAGGTCTGGTTGAGCGCATCAAGACCGCGCTGGGTGAAAGCGTCAGCGAAGTGCGTGTCTCGCACCGCCTGACCGACTCGCCAGCCATTCTGGCGATTGGTGAACAAGACCTGGGCCTGCAAATGCGCCAGATCCTTGAAGCCAGCGGCCAGAAAGTGCCGGACTCCAAGCCGATCTTTGAATTCAACCCGGCTCACCCGCTGATCGAAAAACTGGATGCGGAGCAGAGCGAAGAGCGGTTTGACGACCTGTCGCACATCCTCTTCGACCAGGCTGCCCTGGCGGCCGGTGACAGCCTCAAAGATCCGGCAGCGTATGTCCGTCGCCTAAATAAGTTGTTAGTTGAGTTGTCCGTGTAACACGTCTATAAAAAACCCGCTTCGGCGGGTTTTTTTTGCTTTGAATTCGGGAGTTTTTAATGAAATCAATTACGGTCAGTTCTGTGGTCTATCAAATCGATGGCCAAGCTTACGAAAGCCGCCTGGCATATGACCCAAGCCGCGAAGAGTCGCTGCCGGGTTTGCTGATGGCACCGAACTGGATGGGCATCAGCGCAGGCGCCGAGGACATTGCCAAAAAGGTCGCTGAGCAAGGGTATGTGGTGCTGATTGCGGACCTGTACGGCCAAGGCATTCGTCCCGCCAACGGTGATGAAGCCGGCGCTGCCATGATGCCGCTTAAAAATGACCGTGCCTTGCTGCGCAAACGCATGCAGGCGGCCTACGCGGTGCTCAAAGAGCAGACCGAGGCCAAGGTCGATAGCCAGCAATTGGCGACCTTTGGTTTCTGTTTTGGTGGATGCTGTTCGCTGGAACTGGCCCGTGATGGCGCTGCGCTCAAGGCGGCGGTGTCGTTCCATGGCTCGCTGGATACGCCAAACCCGGCAGACGCCAAGAACATCACCGGCTCTGTTTTGGTGCTGCACGGTGCGTCCGACCCGTTAGTACCCCATGAGCAATTGCCGGCTTTTGAAGCCGAGATGAATGCGGCCGCAGTGGACTGGCAGTTGACCAGCTACGGCGGCGCGGTGCATTCGTTCACCGATCCGCACGCCAACGTACCCTGCAAAATGATGTACGACGCCAAGACCGCGCACCGCGCCTTCACCGCCATGCACAACCTGCTGGATGAAGTGTTCAAGGGCTAAATAATCTGTAGTCGCTACCGCAGGCTGCGATCTTTTGATTTTTAAAAGATCGCAGCCTGCGGT
>NZ_JBEOPQ010000096.1:0-12620 GCF_040310285.1 Pseudomonas sp. HY2-MNA-CIBAN-0224
AGCTTGTCTCGCGATCTTTTGATCTTTAAAAGCAAAAGATCGCGAGACAAGCTCGCTCCTACAGTTTTTTTTCTAAACCATTCCCTACCTCATTTCCCGCAAACACCGTCGAACGTGAGGCAAAAAGCCCCTGAGACGAACGGTCGCAGGTGACTGTTACAGATTCCGAAATGATCCATGTCAATTAAAGTGCTGTTTCTAAACGTTTCGTCGCTTTATCATTTCCGCATCAAGGGCTGAAACGTTTCACGACAGCCCTTACATTCTGAAAGTGTGAGCCCTGCCTGCAAAGACAGCGCTACCCACGTCACCGCCCGACCAAAAAGACCTTCATCTCGACCTATGTCCACATTTCTGACTTTGCGCAAAGACAGCGCGCTATTCCCTATGGCCGGGCAAAAAGCCCTGACCCTGATCGGCGGCATTACTGCCCTGGGTTTCGCCAGCTTCGTACAGGCCGCACCGGCGTTCGACAGCGACTCAAAATGGATGTTCGGCGATTGGGACGGCTCTCGTACCGCACTGGAAAAGCAAGGCTATAGCTTCTCGCTCGACTACGTGGGCGAAGTCGGCTCCAACCTGCACGGCGGCTACGACCATGACCGCACCGCGCGTTACAGCGATCAGTTCGGCCTGGGCACGCACCTGGATTTGCAAAAAATCCTGGGCTGGCACGATGCTGAATTCCAGCTGACGATTACCCAGCGCGATGGCAACAATATCAGCAATGACCGGATCAACGACCCACGGGTCGGCGGCTTCACTTCGGCCCAGGAAGTCTGGGGCCGTGGCCAGACCACGCGTTTGACGCAGATGTGGTACCAGCAAAAATTCTTCGACCAGAAGCTCGACATCAAGGCCGGACGCTTTGGTCAGGGCGAAGACTTCAACAGCTTCCCTTGCGACTTCCAGAACCTCGCGTTCTGCGGCTCGCAGGTCGGTAACTGGGCCGGCAGCATCTGGTACAACTGGCCGGTCAGCCAATGGGCGCTGCGCATCAAATACCACCTCACGCCCGAGCTGTATGCGCAGGTCGGCGCCTACGAGCAAAACCCGTCCAACCTGGATCGCGGTAACGGCTTCAAGCTCAGCGGCAGCGGCACGCAAGGCGCGGTATTGCCAGTTGAGCTGGTGTGGACACCGACACTTAATGGCCTGCCGGGCGAGTACCGCGCGGGTTATTACTACAGCAGCGCCAAGGCCACCGACGTTTACAAGGACGCCAACGGCCAACCGGCAGTCTTGAGCGGCGCAGCCTATCGCAGCAGTTCGAGCAAGCACGGCCTGTGGCTGGGCGTGCAACAGCAACTCACCAGCCGCGCCAGCGATCAATCCCGTGGCTTGAAGGTGTTTGCCAACGCCACCCTGCACGACAAAAAAACCAACGCCATCGACAACTATGTCCAGGCAGGCGTTGTGTACAAAGGCGTGTTCGATGCACGCCCCAAAGACGACATCGGCTTTGCCATGGCTCGCGTTCACGTCAACCCGGCCTACCGCAAAAATGCCGAAGCCACCAACCAGGCTCGCGGCGTTTACGACGCCAGCAATCTGGACTACTTGCCGCCTCAGCACACTGAGTACAGCGCCGAATTGTATTACGGCGTGCACGTTACCGAATGGCTGACGGTGCGACCGAATCTGCAATACATCCGCCATCCGGGCGGTGTTTACACCGTGGATAACGCCCTGATCGGCGGTTTGAAAATTCAAAGTTCGTTCTGACGAACGGGCTGCAAGACAGCAGCGGTACGCTTGAGGTGTGCCGCTTGCCGCTCAATCCTACCTTCAACGGAGAACCTCACTATGAGCACTGATGGTGCTTTGAGTAGAAGCCGCTTGCTGCCGACATTGCTCGGTATCCTGCTGGTGTTAATGGGCCTGGCCATGTTGGTCGGGGGTATCAAGCTGGTGACACTCGGCGGATCGACGTACTACCTGCTGGCCGGTCTCGGCTTCGGGCTGTCGGGCGCCCTGCTGATCGCCGGGCGCCGTGCGGCGCTGGCGTTGTACGCACTGGTGTTGTTCGCCAGCACCGTCTGGGCGCTGGTCGAAGTCGGCCTGGACTGGTGGCAACTGGTGCCGCGTCTGGCCCTGTGGTTCGCCATCGGTATCGTTCTGCTGCTGCCATGGTTGCGTCGCCCGCTGTTGCGCGGCCAGTCGGCACCGGTAGCAACCGGCGCGCTGAGCATCGCCGTGGTCCTGGCGGGCGTGGCTGCACTGGCAAGCCAGTTCACCAACCCTGGCGAGATCAAGGGCGAACTGGGTCGTGACGCCGTTCCGGGCATGGCCAACACCGCACCCGACATGCCTGAAGGTGACTGGCAGTCCTATGGCCGTAGCGGCTATGGCGATCGTTACTCGCCACTGAAACAAATCACCCCGCAAAACGCCCACAGCCTGGTGCCTGCATGGACCATGCGTACTGGCGACATGCCAGGGCCGAATGACCCGGGGGAAACCACCGCTGAAAACACCCCCCTGAAAGTCAACGGCATGCTCTATGTGTGCACGCCGCACAGCCAGGTGATTGCGCTTGATCCGGACAGCGGCAAGGAAATCTGGCGCTACGATCCGAAGATCAGCACGCAAAATGCTGCCAACTTCAAAGGCTGGGCACACATGACGTGCCGTGGCGTGAGCTATCACGACGAAAATGCCTACGCCAAAGCCAGCACTGAACAAAGCGCTGCCGAGCCGGCTGCAGCCACGTCGAGCAATTCCTGCCCGCGTCGTCTGTTCCTGCCAACCGCCGACACCCGCCTGATCGCCCTCAATGCCGACACCGGTAAAGTCTGCGAAGACTTCGGTGACCACGGCTCGGTCGACCTGCGCCACAACATCGGCAGCTTTGCACCCGGTGGTTACTACTCCACATCTCCACCTGCGGTCACCAAAGACCTGGTGGTGATTGGCGGCCACGTGACCGACAACATCTCCACTGACGAGCCATCCGGCGTGATCCGTGCGTACGACGTGCGCACCGGCAAGCTGGTCTGGAACTGGGACAGCGGCAACCCGGAAGACACCACGCCGATTGCCGAAGGCCAAACCTACACCCGCAACTCGCCAAACATGTGGTCGATGTTCGCGGTCGACGAAAACCTCGGCATGCTCTACCTGCCAATGGGCAACCAGATGCCTGACCAATATGGTGGCGACCGTACCGAAGACTCCGAGCGTTACAGCGCTGGCGTAACGGCACTGGACATCACCACCGGTAAGGTTCGCTGGTACCGTCAGTTCACTCACCATGACCTGTGGGACATGGACGTGGGCGGTCAACCGACCCTGATGGACCTGAAGACTGCTGACGGCGTGAAACCGGCGCTGCTGGCCTCGACCAAGCAAGGCAGTATCTACGTTGTTGACCGTCGTAATGGCGAAGACATCGTGCCGATCCGCGAAATCCCGGCACCGGGCGGTGCTGTCGCCGGTGACCACACCGCGCCGACCCAACCGCGTTCGGACCTCAACATGATTCCGCCGCAACTGACCGAGCGTGACATGTGGGGCGTGACCCCGTTTGACCAAATGCTCTGCCGGATCAACTTCAAATCCCTGCGTTACGACGGCATGTACACCCCGCCTTCGCTGCAAGGTTCGATCGTTTACCCGGGCAACTTCGGCGTGTTTGACTGGGGCGGCATCTCGGTTGACCCAGTGCGTCAGATCGCGTTCCTGAACCCGAGCTACATGGCATTCACCTCCAAGCTGGTACCACAGGCTGACGTAGCAGCCATGGGCCCACGCAAAGGTGAAACCTCGGGCGTGCAACCGAACAAGGGCGCTCCGTACGGCGTGATCCTTGAGCCGCTGCTGTCGCCGGTTGGCCTGCCTTGCCAGGCGCCGTCGTGGGGTTACGTTGCAGCGGTCGACCTGACCAACAACAACGTGATCTGGAAACACAAAAACGGCACCGTGCGTGACAGCTCGCCAGTACCGATCCCGCTGCCAATGGGCGTTCCAAGCCTGGGCGGGACCGTGACCACGGCCGGTGGCGTTGCTTTCCTGAGCGGCACCCTGGACCAATACCTGCGTGCTTACGACGTGAACAACGGTAAAGTCCTGTGGGAAGGTCGCCTGCCAGCAGGCGGTCAAGCCACGCCAATGACCTACGCAGGCAAGGACGGCACCCAGTACGTGCTCGTCATGGCCGGTGGTCATGGTGGTCTGGGCACCCAAAAGGGTGACTACATCATGGCGTTCAAACTGGCTAAATAAGCGTTACAGCCAGGTATGAAAAAGGCGGCTATCGAGAGATAGCCGCCTTTTTTTGTCACCCCAATCCGCTGTAGGAGCGAGCTCGCCTCGCGATCTTTTGACCTTTACAACGCTCGGGTCATGCCGTAGCCCGCAACTCATTCAACCAGCTCTCAAACGCCGCAGCGTCCAGCGGTCGGCTGATCAGGTAGCCTTGCGCCGTGTCGCACTGCCAGCGCTTGAGCAAGTCGAGGCTGTGGGGGTATTCGACGCCCTCGGCCACCACTTTTAGCCCCAGGTTATGGCTCATTTCAATGGTCGAGCGCACGATCACAGCATCTTCACTGGCTTCGTCCAGGTTGCGAACAAAGGACTGGTCAATTTTCAGTTCCTGAACCGGCAACCGCTTGAGGTGGGCCAGCGAGGAATAGCCCGTGCCAAAGTCATCTACCGACAAACTGATCCCGCAATCGCGTAGCCCTTTGAGCACCGCCAGCGAATGCTCGGGATCGTGCATCACCGCGCTTTCGGTGATCTCGAAAGTCAGTTGCTGCGCTGCCACCTGATACTGCGCCAGCAAGGCCTGCACTTGCGGGGCCAGGCCATCACCGCGCAAATCGTCCGCCGAGATGTTGATCGACAGTTGCAAGTGCAGCCCGCGGCGGTTCCACTCGGCCAGTTGCCGAATGCTCGCTTCAATCACCCAGTCGGTCAGCAGTTTCATGCTCCCGGAGCGTTCTGCCAGCGGGATGAACTCTGCCGGTGAGACCACGCCAAACAGCGGATGCTGCCAACGCAGCAAAGCTTCGGCCTGGCTCACATGCCCGCTGCGCAGGTCGAGCTTGGGCTGGTACTGAATAAACAGTTCGCCGTCACTGGCGGCATGGCGCAAGTCCCGAATCAACTGAATTTGCCGTTGATGCGCGAGGTCGCGGTCCTGTTGATAGACCTGCAGGTAGCCGGTCAGGGCCGCGGCGTCACTGCGCGCAATGGCGGCGCGGGCCATCAGTTCTTCGGCGGTTTGGCCATGCGTCGGATACACCGAGATGCCCATGCGAACATCCAGTTGCACGTCATGCCCGTCGATGTTTAAAGGCTGGCTCAACACCCCGTACAAGTGATCCGCCATCGCCACCCCGGCATCGACCTGGGTGTTTTCCAGCAGCAACAAGAACTCGTTGCCGGTGATGCGTGCGGCCGTGCTGCTTTCAGGCAGCGCCTCGATCAGGGCATGAGTGGTTTTCAGCATGATCAACTCCAGCCCTTGCGGGCCCGAGCTTTCGCTGATCAAGCGGTAGTTTTCAATCCCCAGATAGATCAACACCACGCTGCGTCGGGCGGTAATGGCGCTGCCCAGTCGCTCCATGGCCAACGCCCGGTTAGGCAGGCCGGTCAATGGATCGTGCAATGCGTTGTGCGCCAGTTGTTGTTCACGCACGGCAATCCCGGTTTGCATGGCGTTGAATGCCCGGGCCAGAAAGCCCAGTTCGTCGCGGCGTTTTAGTACTACCGGCGTTGAGTAATCACCCCGCCCGATACGCTGCGCCGCTGCGGCCAGCAGGCTGACCGGGCGCGACACTTCACGCGCCAGCCACAAGGCGCCCAGCAATGAGGCCAGCAAGGCCGCGAGGGAGATCCACAAAAACTTGCGGTCCAGCGAGGTGAACGCCTGTAACGTCTGGTCCAGCGGGCTTTGCAGCAAGGCCATGACCTGGCCGTTGGCGGGGTCGCCCGAGTTGGCCATTTGCAGCAACTGCCCCAAAAAACGCTTACCGGCGAACTCACTGAAGTGCGTCAAGGGCCCCGGCGGGTTGTCGCGCAAAAACCGCACAAGGCTCTCTTCCATCGCCTCTGGCTGGGTGCTGGCCAACGGCCCGGAACGCCCGTCTTTCACCCCCAAAAATGACACTTCAAGGTTGCTCAAGGTGCGTAACTCTTGGGCAAATACTTCATCCATCGGCATCGCCGACACCACCCGCATCACAGGCAAAGGCGCCAGCACCACACCTTGCACCATCATGTAGGGGCGCTCGTCGAGTACCCCGATCAGCTTGATCTGTGAGCCGCGCCGCGCCTGGCTCAAGGCTTGGGCATACGGAAAAGTCTGGCCTGGTGGCAGGCTCGCCAGGGTACTGATGATGATCTTGCCCTGCAGGTCGAGCACGAACAGGTCACTGTCACGCAGGCTGGCCTCGAAGGTTTCCAGGGCATTTTCAATTTCTTGCGGGCGACCATCGATGACGGCTTCACGAAAATCCTGGTCATTGGTCAGCCAGTTAAGGCCGTACTGAATACGCCGCGCACGAAAATCGACAAACCGTTCGAACACCCGGGTGCCGTTTTTCAACTGATTTTCAGCTTGATCGCTGGCCGCCGTGACGGTCGCCGCCTTTACCGCGAAATACACGGCACCGATCACGACCAGCAACAGCAGCGCGAGTACGAAGCTGATATGAGCCTGAAAGCTATTGCGCAATTTCATCGGCGGGCCTCAATCCATTGAAGATGTACTGCCTGTGTAACGAATCCCTGAGGCATGCGGGCACTCTCTCGCCAACTTAAAAGTCAAATAACTGACTTTTAGCCCAGCTTTGATAATTTTCCAGCCTCGTCGTCACAAACAAGAAGATCGCCTAATAAATACGGGCCGTCTACCGTCAAGTTGTTGGCGACAAAGGCATAGCTTTTTACGCGCATGCAACAACGCAACACGCGCACGGAAAGAAACGGCGCCTTGGCCTATGGTTGGGTGTTGGCTGATTTACGCGGTGAACAAAACTTCACCATTGAAACCTCTGGCTCCGTGCCCCATCTAAAGCACATACCCCATTGCGCAGGTGCCCCATGAGCGACCAGCAAAATTTTAAAGAGAACACCGTCGAGCACGCAGATATAGAACACAACGAAGCTGAATCAACCGCTCACAAGGGCGGGACCGAGCTGGCCCTGCCGGGTCAGAACCTGCCGGACAAGGTGTACATCATCCCGATTCACAATCGGCCGTTCTTCCCGGCACAAGTGCTGCCGGTCATCGTCAATGAAGAACCCTGGGCCGAAACCCTAGACTTGGTCAGCAAGTCGCCTCATCACTCGCTGGCGTTGTTTTTTGTCGACACGCCCACTGATGACCCGCGCCATTTTGATACCACCAGCCTGCCCGAGTACGGCACGCTGGTGAAAGTGCACCACGCCAGCCGCGAAAACGGCAAATTGCAATTTGTGGCACAGGGCCTGAGCCGCGTGCGCATCAGCATGTGGCTCAAGCATCACCGCCCGCCGTACCTGGTGGAGGTCGAATACCCGCAGGAAGCCAATCAGCCCACCGACGAAGTCCGGGCTTATGGCATGGCGCTGATCAATGCGATCAAAGAGCTGCTGCCGCTTAACCCGCTGTACAGCGAAGAGCTGAAAAACTACCTCAACCGCTTCAGTCCCAACGACCCTTCGCCCCTCACCGACTTTGCCGCCGCCTTGACCTCGGCCACAGGCAACGAGCTGCAAGAAGTGCTCGATTGCGTGCCCGTCCTCAAGCGCATGGAAAAAGTCTTGCCGATGCTTCGCAAGGAAGTCGAAGTCGCCCGCCTGCAAAATGAAATTTCCGCCGAAGTTAATCTCAAGATCGGCGAACATCAGCGTGAATTTTTCCTTAAAGAGCAGCTCAAGGTCATTCAGCAGGAGCTGGGGCTGACCAAAGATGATCGCAGTGCCGACATCGAGCAATTCAAGCAACGCCTTGAAGGCAAGACCTTGCCCGCCCAGGCCCGCAAGCGCATAGACGAAGAAATCAACAAACTGTCGATTCTTGAGACCGGCTCGCCCGAGTACGCGGTCACCCGCAATTACCTGGATTGGGCCAGCTCAGTGCCGTGGGGCGTGTTCGGCAAGGACAAACTGGACCTCAAGCACGCACGCAAGGTGCTCGACGCCCACCACGCCGGGCTGGATGACATCAAAGACCGCATCCTAGAGTTCCTCGCCGTGGGCGCTTACAAAGGCTCGGTCAGTGGCTCGATCGTGTTGCTGGTCGGCCCGCCGGGCGTAGGTAAAACCAGTGTCGGCAAGTCGATTGCCGAGTCGCTGGGCCGTCCGTTCTACCGCTTCAGCGTTGGCGGCATGCGCGACGAAGCCGAGATCAAGGGCCATCGTCGAACCTACATCGGTGCCCAGCCGGGCAAGCTGGTGCAGGCGCTCAAAGACGTTGAAGTGATGAACCCGGTGATCATGCTCGACGAGATCGACAAGATGGGCCAAAGCTTCCAGGGCGACCCGGCGTCCGCGCTGCTGGAAACCCTCGACCCTGAGCAAAACGTCGACTTCCTTGACCATTACCTGGACTTGCGCCTGGACCTGTCGAAAGTGCTGTTTGTGTGCACCGCCAACACGTTGGACTCGATCCCCGGTCCTCTGCTCGACCGTATGGAAGTAATCCGCCTTTCGGGGTATATCACCGAAGAGAAAGTCGCGATTGCCAAGCGTCACCTGTGGCCTAAACAGCTGGAAAAGGCCGGTGTCGATAAAGCACGCCTGAGCATCACTGACAGTGCGCTGCGCTTGCTCATAGATGGCTATGCCCGTGAAGCCGGTGTGCGCCAGCTGGAAAAACAACTGGGCAAGCTGGTGCGCAAGGCCGTGGTCAAGTTGCTCGACAACCCTGACGCGGTGATCAAGATCGGCCCTAAAGACCTCGAAGCGTCGCTGGGCGCCGCGGTGTTCCGCAACGAGCAGGTCATCAGTGGCGTCGGCGTGATCACCGGCCTGGCCTGGACCAGCATGGGCGGCGCGACCTTGCCAATCGAGGCCACGCGCATTCACACGCTTAACCGCGGCTTCAAGCTGACGGGGCAATTGGGCGAAGTGATGAAAGAGTCTGCTGAAATCGCCTACAGCTACATCAGTTCCCACCTGAAGCAGTTTGGCGGGGATCCGCGTTTCTTTGACGAGGCCTTTGTGCACTTGCACGTGCCCGAGGGCGCCACACCTAAAGACGGCCCAAGTGCCGGGGTCACCATGGCCAGCGCCTTGCTGTCCCTGGCGCGTAACCAGGCGCCGAAAAAAGGCATCGCCATGACCGGCGAGCTGACCCTCACCGGCTACGTCCTGCCGATTGGCGGGGTGCGGGAAAAGGTCATTGCGGCCCGTCGGCAAAAAATCCACGAATTGATCTTGCCCGAGGCGAATCGGGGCAAATACGAGGAACTTCCGGACTACTTGAAAGAAGGCATGACCGTGCACTTCGCCAAGCGCTTCACCGACGTGGCCAAAGTGCTGTTTTAAACGCCACGTGTACTGCCCTCTGAGCCAAAAAGGCGTAAATCCTTGCGCCAGAGGGGCTCGTATAAACAGGTTTGGCCACTGGCCAAACCTGTTTAACTAAACAACCTGTTATTTGTGACAGTAGACACATCTTTATTTCCCAACGTTAATAGGGCCTTAGCCGACAGGTATTAACGTTGGGGACTGCTATGCCACTTCACCATCCTGCGTATCAAAATCCGGATGCCCTTTGGCGCAACGTTACGGGCCCAAGCGCTTTCAACCCCAGAACCCGCGGTGAATTCAAGGCCGAGCTACTCGACAGGCCCACGTTTGCGGCGCAAGAAATGACCTTCGCCAGCAGCCACAAAAAAATCACCCTGACAGCTGAGTTCGACGAGTTCGGCTCCAAGGCTTATCGCGCCATTGCCCTGAACCTGGACATCAATATCCAGTCGGGTATTTACCTGTTTAAAAAGGGCGAGCCGGGCCCTGTGCTGGGCATGTCCTACATCGAATACGTTGAAGTCGATGGGCGCGAGATGTATCACTTGAACCAGGCCAATGTCGGCACCTTGCACCTCAGCGTGATCGAGAGTTGCTACAGCGCCCGCCTGTTCACCTTTGAAGGCACGGACCATAAAGGCGAAGCCCTTGAGATGTGCGGTGATTTCACCATCAGCCCACCCCACGCCAGCTTCTGACCTTATGGCTTGAGGCCGACGACAAATGGCGCAGCCGCCATCATGGGGTATGCTGCGCACTTGTCTTTGTCCGACCGGAGCCTGCAATGTCCCTCGCACGTTTAGTCCCGCTGCTCAGCCTCGGTTTGCTGGCCGCCTGTGCGCACCCGCCTGCGCAAAACGTTACTGTTGAAGAACAAAGCGACTGCCCGATTCAACTGCATGTAGGGCAAAACCTCATGCTGTCGCTGCCCAGCAACCCCACCACCGGCTACCGCTGGGCCATCCAGGACTCGGCGGGTGGTGTGTTGCGCAGCCTTGGCCCGGAGGTCTACAACAGCAGCGATGACGGCCAGTTGCTCGGCAGTGGCGGGCACTCGACCTGGCGCTTTGAAGCCTTTGCTGCGGGCAACGGCCGCCTGCGCCTGACCTCTCAGCAACCCTGGGAGCCCGAAGCAGAACCGGCGCAAACCTTCGATTGCCCCATCACCGTGAACTGAGCCTGCACGGCTTATCAGACAGACCGCGCATCCCGGCGCCAACTTGGCTAAAATGCGCCCCCGTTTTAACTATCCAGCGCCGGAACTGTCGTGAGCAAAGAAGTCGTGAGCAAAGAACCTGACCGTATTTTCGCCCAGCCCCTGGCCCAGGTCCCGGACTTCGCCTTTAACGAAGACGTAGTGCGGGTGTTCCCGGACATGATCAAGCGCTCGGTGCCGGGTTACCCGACCATTGTCGAGAACCTGGGGGTGCTCGCCGCTCAATTCGCCCAGCCCGACAGCGTGCTGTACGACCTGGGCAGCTCACTGGGCGCAGTGACCCAGGCTTTGCGCCGCCATGTTCGCACCGATGGCTGCAAAGTCATTGCCGTGGACAACTCCACCGCCATGGTCGAGCGCTGCCGTGAATACCTCAACGCCCAGAACTCGATGTTTCAGGAGTTGCTGCCGGTCGAGGTGATCGAAGGCGACATTCTGGCCCTGGAGTTCCAGCCGGCCTCGGTAGTGGCGCTGAACTTCACCCTGCAATTCATCGCCCCTGACCAGCGCCTGGCCCTGCTCAGCCGGATTCGCCAGTCGTTGTTGCCGGGTGGCGCGATGATCCTCTCCGAGAAGCTGCGCTTCAGTGATCCCGAAGAGCATGCGCTGCTGACCGACCTGCACATCGCCTTCAAGCGGGCCAACGGTTACAGCGACCTTGAAATTGCGCAAAAGCGCAGCGCCATCGAAAACGTCATGAAGCCCGACAGCCTCGAAGAACACCGCGAACGCCTGCTGGCGGCCGGGTTCTCGAAAGTCGTGCCGTGGTTCCAGTGTCTTAACTTTGCCTCGTTGATTGCCTTGCCATGATTGATCTTTCCCCCCTCGCCCGCCGTTTGGCCGGGACGCCCTTGGCTAAATGGGCCAACACTCTGCAAGCGCAGCTCGACGTCAAAATGGAGAAAGGTCACGGCGACCTGGAACGCTGGCAAAGCGCGCTGGACGCCTTGCCCAACGTGCTGCCGACCGAGATCGACCTGCTCAACGGCCTGACCCTGGACACCGACTGCGACGACGCCACCCGCGCGCAAATGCGCCAGGCGCTGCTCGGCCTGTCACCGTGGCGCAAAGGCCCGTTTGACTTGTTCGGTGTGCATGTCGACACCGAGTGGCATTCAGACTGGAAATGGTCACGCGTGGCGCCGCACATCGACCTCAAGGGCAAGCGCATCCTCGATGTTGGCTGCGGCAATGGTTACTACATGTGGCGCATGCTCGGCGCAGGCGCCCACAGCGTGATCGGCGTCGACCCCAACTGGCTGTTCTTCTGCCAGTTCCAGGCCGTTCAACGCTTTTTGCAGCAAGAGGCCGCCTGGCACCTGCCCTTCCCGTTCGAAGACCTGCCGCCCAACCTGGAAGGCTTCGACACGGTATTTTCCATGGGCGTGTTCTACCACCGCCGCTCCCCCATCGAGCATTTGCTGGCGTTGAAAGACTGCCTGGTCAAAGGGGGCGAACTGGTGCTGGAAACCCTGGTGATTGAAGGCGATGTGAACCAGGTGCTGGTGCCCGAAGACCGCTACGCGCAGATGCGCAACGTGTGGTTCCTGCCCTCGATCCCCGCCCTGGAACGCTGGCTGCGCCGTGCCGGTTTCAGCGACGTGCGCTGCGTCGACGTGAGCATCACCACCGTAGAAGAACAACGTGCGACTGAATGGATGAAATACCAGTCGCTGAGCGACTACCTGGACCCGAACGACCACAGCAAAACCATCGAAGGCCTGCCCGCGCCAATGCGCGCCGTGATCGTCGCTAAAAAATAAAACCATCTCCCCCCCCTGTGGGAGCGGGCTTGCTCGCGATATGAACACCTCGGTACATCAGGTATATCGAGGCGATCTCATCGCGAGCAAGCCCGCTCCCACAGCAAGCTCGCTTGTGTCTTCGTTGGAGTTAAGGTGTTAGGTGAGAGGGGTGGACGGCAAGCTGCTAGCTCGCGGTG
>NZ_JBEOPQ010000097.1:0-11629 GCF_040310285.1 Pseudomonas sp. HY2-MNA-CIBAN-0224
CTTGCCGTCCACCCCTCTCACCTAACACCTTAACTCCAACGAAGACACAAGCGAGCTTGCCTCGCGATCTTTTGATTGTTTAAAAGATCGCGAGGCAAGCTCGCTCCTACAGGGCTGCCTTCGACGTCGAGGCGGTGTGGGCCGCCGTCAAAAACGGGATCAGTTCAGGCATGGGCAGCGGTTTGCTGATCAGGAAGCCTTGCACTTGATCGCAGCCAAAGTCGCGCAAAAGCGCCAGTTGCGCGCGGGTTTCTACGCCTTCGGCGACCACTTGCAAGTTGAGGTTCTGCGCCAGGTTGAGCATGGCGTGGACCAGTTTGCGGTTTTCTTCGCGGTCTTCCATGCCGCCGACAAAGCTTTTGTCGATCTTCAGCAGGGCAATCGGCAGGCTGTTGAGGTGCACAAACGATGAGAAGCCGGTGCCGAAGTCGTCCAGTGAGAAGCGCACGCCCAGCCGCCCCAAGGCGTCCATGGTCTGCTTGACCATGTCGCTGCGGCGCATGACGGCAGTTTCGGTCAGTTCAAATTCCAGCCAGCGGGCGTCGATTCCATGCTCGGCGATCAAGCGGCTGAGAGTGATCAGCAGTTTGCTGTCCTGGAATTGGCGAAACGACAAGTTGATGGCCATGTGTAAGGCCGACCAGCCGTTTTCACGCAGCACTTGCATGTCGCGCAGTGCGCGCGAAATAACCCAGTAGCCCAGCGGCACGATCAACCCGCTCTGCTCGGCCAGCGGCACGAATTCGCTGGGAGCCAGCAGGCCGCGATCACCATGGCGCCAGCGCACCAAGGCTTCGAGCCCGACAATATGGCCGGTGTCCAGGTCCAGGCGTGGCTGGTAGTGCAATTCCAGCTCGTCACGGCGCAAGGCGCGGCGCAACTCGCCTTCGAGGTCGGCGAGGCTGCGGGCGTTGCGGTTAATGCGTTCGTCGAACACGTGATACGTGCAGCCCTGAGTGCTTTTGGCCTGCTGCATGGCGATGTGCGCGTGCCACATCAACGGGTCGGCACCCGCGTTGGCGCGGGCATGGGCGATGCCCAGGCTGCAGCCGATCAACAGGCTTTCGCCGTCGATCCAGTAAGACTCGGCCATTACTTCAGTAATGCGTTCGGCCATCCAGGCCGCGCGCTCAGGGGCGCGGCGGGTGTCGATCAGCAAGGCGAATTCGTCGCTGCCCAAACGAGCCAGTTGATCGCATGCTTCGAGCCGGCTTTTAAGGCGCGCCACCACTTGCAGGATCAGGCGGTCGCCGGCCTGATGCCCCAAGGCGTCGTTGGCATGGCGAAAGTTATCGAGGTCCAGATGCCCCAGCGCGAGGCCGTGGCCATCATTTTCAGCCAGCCGCACGGCGAGCAGCGTTTGAAAGCCCTGTCGGTTGGCGATACCAGTCAGGGGGTCTTCTTTGGCCAGTCGGTGCAGCGTCTGTTCGAGGATGCCGCGTTCCTGCACGTGGCGCAGGCTGCGGCGCAGCACATCGGTGGTCAGGGTGGGGCGGACCCACCAGTCGCTGACACCCTGCGGCGGGGTCTCGGGCTCGGCTTCCAGCAACAAAACTGTGGATAAACGACACCGCCCTGCCGCAGGTTGCAGGGCTGGGGTGGTGAGCAACAACGCGTTGTGTGTGTGTTCGAACAGGAAGCTGACCGACTCCCAGTTCGGGGCACACATCAACTGGGCCGCGTTTCCCATGGGCGCCAGACACTCGCGCAATAACGCTGCCCAAGTCGGCTCTTTGGCCAGTAGCAGCAAACGCAAGGGTTCGACAGGCGTAGACAAGCTAGCTCCCTAGACTCTGCATAAATTCAGGCGATGGGCATTATGACGTGCCATTACGTAATGGCAAATGACACCCGTTATCAAATACACCCAGCAAACGCTTATCGAACGACTGACTTAAACGGTCAGGTATCCTGCGGCAAAGTAGCAAAAGCGGCAAATTTAGATAGAGGGCTACGTCACACTGTCGCAGAGTGGCAGCAATATCTGCTCAGCCTGTTAAAATGCCCGCCCTTTTTGCAAGCGATCTTTAATTTCGTCATGTCCCGACTCAATCCCCGGCAGCAAGAAGCCGTGAGCTACGTCGGCGGCCCTCTTTTGGTGCTCGCCGGTGCAGGCTCCGGCAAAACCAGCGTGATTACCCGAAAAATCGCGCACCTTATTCAGAACTGCGGCATCCGTGCCCAGTACATCGTCGCCATGACCTTTACCAACAAGGCGGCGCGCGAGATGAAGGAGCGCGTGGGCACGCTGCTCAAAAAAGGTGAGGGCCGAGGCCTGACGGTCAGCACGTTCCACAACCTGGGGCTGAACATCATCCGCAAGGAGCACGCGCGGCTGGGGTACAAACCGGGCTTTTCGATCTTTGACGAGGCCGACGTCAAGGCGCTGATGACCGACATCATGCAAAAGGAATACTCGGGTGATGACGGGGTCGACGAAATCAAGAACATGATCGGCTCGTGGAAAAACGACCTGATCCTGCCGCCTCAAGCCTTGGAAAATGCGCGCAACCCCAAGGAACAGACGGCGGCCATCGTCTACACCCACTACCAGCGCACGCTCAAAGCCTACAACGCAGTGGACTTTGACGACCTGATCCTGCTGCCAGTAAAGCTCTTTGAAGAGCACGCCGACATCCTCGAAAAGTGGCAGAACAAGGTGCGTTACCTGCTGGTAGACGAATACCAGGACACCAACGCCAGCCAGTATTTGCTGGTCAAGTACCTGATCGGCAGCCGTAACCAGTTCACCGTGGTAGGCGATGATGACCAGTCGATCTACGCCTGGCGCGGCGCCCGCCCGGAAAACCTGATGCTGCTCAAGGACGATTACCCGTCCTTGAAAGTGGTGATGCTGGAGCAAAACTATCGCTCCACCAGCCGTATTCTGCGCTGCGCCAACGTGCTGATTTCGAACAACCCGCACGCCTTCGAGAAGCAGCTGTGGAGTGAGATGGGCCACGGCGATGAAATTCGCGTGATTCGTTGCCGTAACGAAGACGCCGAAGCCGAGCGCGTGGCAGTCGAGATTTTGACCCTGCACCTGCGCACAGACCGGCCTTACAGCGATTTTGCGATTCTGTATCGCGGCAACTATCAGGCAAAACTGATCGAGCTAAAGTTGCAGCACCACCAGATCCCTTACCGCCTGTCGGGCGGTAACAGCTTCTTCGGGCGTCAGGAAGTGAAAGACCTGATGGCCTACTTCAGGCTGATTGTGAACCCGGACGACGACAACGCCTTCTTGCGGGTGATCAACGTCCCACGGCGTGAGATCGGTTCGACCACGCTGGAAAAACTCGGTAACTACGCCACCGAGCGCAAAATCTCGATGTACGCGGCCACCGATGAAATCGGTCTGGGCGAGCATCTGGACAGCCGGTTCACCGACCGCCTGGCCCGTTTCAAACGGTTCATGGACCGCGTGCGTGAACAATGCGCGGGCGAAGACCCGATTGCCGCGCTGCGCAGCATGATCATGGACATCGACTACGAGAACTGGTTGCGCACTAACAGCTCCAGCGAAAAGGCCGCGGACTACCGCATGTCCAACGTCTGGTTTTTGGTCGAGGCGTTGAAAAACACCCTTGAGAAAGACGAAGACGGCGCCATGACCGTCGAAGAAGCCATCGGCAAGCTGGTGTTGCGCGACATGCTCGAGCGCCAGCAAGAAGAGGAAGACGGCGCCGAAGGCGTGCAGATGATGACGCTGCACGCCTCCAAAGGCCTGGAATTCCCCTACGTGTTCATCATGGGCATGGAAGAAGAGATCCTGCCGCACCGTTCCAGCATCGAAGCCGATACCATCGAGGAAGAACGCCGACTGGCCTACGTGGGCATTACCCGCGCGCGTCAGACGCTGGCGTTTACCTTTGCAGCCAAGCGCAAGCAGTACGGCGAAATCATTGATTGTGCGCCGAGCCGCTTCCTCGATGAGTTGCCACCGGACGATCTGGCCTGGGAAGGCAATGACGACACCCCCACCGAAGTGAAAGCGGTTCGCGGAAATACGGCATTGGCCGATATACGCGCGATGTTAAAACGCTAAAATCGACTATTTTTTACTCTACCTTCAGCGCATAGGCGCTATTTGAGGACGTTACGTTGGAAGCACTGCACAAGAAAATTCGCGAAGAAGGCATCGTGCTTTCCGATCAGGTTTTGAAGGTTGATGCCTTTTTGAACCACCAGATCGATCCACAGCTGATGAAAGAAATCGGCGATGAGTTCGCGCGTTTGTTCGCTGATGCGGGCATCACCAAGATCGTGACCATCGAAGCCTCGGGCATTGCCCCGGCGGTGATGACCGGCCTGAACCTGGGCGTTCCGGTGATCTTTGCACGCAAGCACCAGTCCCTGACCCTGACTGAAAACCTGCTGACCGCGACGGTGTACTCGTTCACCAAGCAAACTGAAAGCACCGTGGCCATCTCGCCGCGTCACCTGAAAAGCACCGACCGCGTGCTGGTCATCGATGACTTCCTGGCGAACGGCAAAGCGTCCCAGGCGCTGATTTCGATCATCAAGCAAGCCGGTGCCACCGTGGCTGGCCTGGGCATCGTGATCGAGAAGTCGTTCCAGGGCGGCCGTGCCGAGCTGGACTCGCAGGGCTACCGCGTTGAGTCCTTGGCACGGGTTAAATCCCTGGCCGACGGCCAAGTGACGTTTATCGAGTAAAGGCACTGTGGGAGCGGGCTTGCTCGCGATGCTATACACGCGGTGCATCTGATTCATCGCGGCGATGCGATCGCGAGCAAGCCCGCTCCCACGGTTATCTCGCCGTCGCCTGCAACCCCGCCAGCAGCACGCGCTGATACACCTCTTCGCGCAGCCCGTCCGGGTCTGTGAGTTGCATGCGCGCCAGATGGTCGGGGAACGCCTGCGGCGACGGGGCTTCAAGGGTGGCCTTGCCGAGTTGGTAGAGCTGTGTGAGCTTGAATTTGCTTTTGAGCCAGTTCAAGGCGCGCAGTAAGTCTTGCTCCTGGGCGCTGAAATCGCTGCCCAGCGGGTACTCCGGGAATAAGTGCGGATGGCGGGCAGCAATCGCCTGCAAGCGTTCCGGGCTGTTGTCGGCAAAGCGCGGTTGCAGTTGAAAGTCTTTGGGTAGCTTGCCCACCTGCTGTGCCTGGGCGATCAGTTCGGTCTGGAAACGTGAGTCGGTGATGTTGAGCAGCGCCTCGATCACGTGCCGGTCGGTTTTGCCGCGCAAATCAGCAATGCCGTACTCGGTGACCACGATGTCGCGCAAATGGCGCGGGATCGTACAGTGGCCGTATTCCCAGACGATGTTGGAGCTGACATCGCCGCCCGACTCGCGCCAACTGCGCAGGATGATTACCGAGCGTGCATCGTGCAGCGCATGGGCCTGCGCGACAAAGTTGTATTGCCCCCCTACTCCGCTGAGCACACGCCCGTCTTGCAACTGATCCGCCACCCCGGCGCCCAGCAAGGTCGCGGTGAACGCGCTGTTCACAAAGCGCGCATCGCGGCGTTGCAGGCGCTTCAAGGCCTCTTGGCCATACAGCTCGTTGATGTAGCTGATGGCGGTCATGTTGAATTCGGCGCGCTTGCTGTGGGGCAGTTCGTTTAAGCGCTGGTAAAAATCCTGCGGCCCCAGCAGAAAACCGCCGTGCACGCTGATGCCATCGGTGTGCAGGCTTTCGTCGAGGGTGCCGGCGTTGGCTTGGGTCTGGCGTTCGACATCGGGGTACACCTTGCGCCGCACAATACCTGCGTCGACCAGCACCATCAGCCCGTGCACAAACATTTCGCTGCAGCCATACAGGCCCTGGGCGAAGGGCTCGACCCCGCCTTCGCGCTCAATCAGGCTGCGCCACGGACTGATGTCCAGGTCGTCGAGCAAGGCGCGATAACCTTCGCTGTCCGCCTGGCGTGCGAGCAACGAGGCGGTCAGCGCATCACCCATGGAGCCGATGCCGATTTGCAGGGTGCCGCCGTCACGGATCAAGGTGCTGGCATGGTGGCCAATAAAGTGGTCTTGCAGGCTGACCGGCATGCTGGGTGTGGAAAACAGCGTGGTGTGTTCTTCGTCGTCGATCAGCAGGTCGAAAGCCTCTGCATCGAGTTCTGAGTCGCCGGGCATGTAGGGCAAGTCGCTGTGGACCTGGCCGAGCAGCAGGATGGTTTCGCCCGCCTCACGGCGCTTGGCGATCATCGGCAGCAGGTCGAGGGTGATGTCCGGGTTGCAGCTCAGGCTCAGGCGATCCGGGGCCTGCGGGTTGCGGGCCACCAGTTGCGCCACTAGGTTCAAGCCGTTGGCGTTGATGTCGCGGGCGGCGTGGCTGTAGTTGCTGCTGACGTAATCCTGTTGCGCCGGCGGGCTGTTGAGCAGGCTGCCCGGCTGCATGAAAAACTGCTCGACGTTGATGTTGGGTGGCAGGCTGTCGCGGTGCAGGTCGGCGAGGTAATCCAGCTCGATATAGTCGCCAAACACGCGCTCTACGAACGGTTGCAGAAAGCGCTTTTGCAAGCCGTCGCCCAGCGCCGGGCGGCCCAGGCTCAAGGCGGTGTAGATCGTTAGTTGGCGTTCGGGCCGTTGCTTGATTCGCTGATACAGCGCGTTCACAAAGCGATTGGCTTTGCCCAGACCCAGGGGCAAGCCCAAGTGGATGTGGGTGGGCAGCCGAGACAGTGCTTCATCGACTGCGCGCTCGATCGAACAGGATTGCACCATCGGATCCTCCAGGAACTTGCGTGTCTAGCGAATAGACCGAGAGTGACCGGAGTTGGTTGCACAGCGCAAGGCGCAAACAGTTTCAACGTGTAGGAGCCAACTGCCTCGCGATCTTTTAAACCATCAAAACATCGCGAGGAAAGAGACGGCGGGGAGTTACAGGCCGGACATTTTCTGGATCGCGGCTTTAAGCTCGGCGTCGCTGCATTCGCCGCAGGTGCCTTTTGGCGGCATGGCGTTGAGCCCGGTAATCGCCTTGGCCAAGAGGCCATCCAGGCCGCCTTCTTTGTCGGCGCGGGCTTTCCAGGCGGCGGTGTCGCCGATTTTTGGCGCTTCCAGCAGGCCGATGCTGTGGCAGGCGGTGCAGTGTTTGGCAATCACGTCATCGGGGCTCATGCCGCCCCCGCTCGCGGCTGCGGTCGCGCCACCTCCACCCGCGGCACACTCCTGGCCCTGAATGCAGACTTTACCCACAGGCTCCAGGCGTTTTGCGATCTCATCAGCCGACGTTGTGGCCTGGGCGTTGGCAGCCCAAAGGGCCAATACTGTTGCTGGTACGGCCAGCATTTTCATAATTAGGTTCACGCGTACACCCTCAATGGTGGCTATTCACGCCCACAACCACGGTTTTGCAGGCGGCGAAAGTATACCGATTAGCCAGACGCACTGAAACAACCCTAATTTTAGAAGGGGAATAGGCATGGCCGATGAACGTTGCGGGCGCCGCCAGAGCTGTGCAGGGCGCCGCTTTGCTTAGAAGTTCGCGGGGGTGGCTGCGCTGATTAGTCGCGCCGCTACGTCGAACGGGTTGCGGAAACGGTGCGGTTTCGAGCTCTCGAAGTAGTAGCTGTCACCGGCTTCCAGCACGAACGTCTCCAGACCGACAGTCAACTCCAGGCGGCCCTCGACGAGGATCCCGGTTTCTTCGCCTTCGTGGGTCAGCATTTCATCCCCGGTGTCAGCGCCCGGTGGATAGATTTCGTTGAGGAAGGCAATGGCCCGGCTCGGATGCGCCCGGCCGACCAGTTTCATGGTCACCGCACCATCTGAGATGTCGATCAGCTCATTGGCTTTGTAGACAATCTGGGTCGGTTTTTCCTGAAGGATCTCTTCGGAAAAAAACTCCACCATAGACATGGGAATGCCACTCAGCACTTTTCTCAGGGAGCTTATGGACGGGCTCACGCTGTTCTTTTCGATCATCGAAATGGTGCTGTTGGTCACGCCGGCGCGCTTGGCAAGCTCGCGCTGTGACAAACCTTTGATTTTGCGGATGGATTGCAGTCGTTCACCGACGTCCAATGCAGGAGCCTCCAGGGATCAGATTCAGGTCAAGATGGCGCCATCATGGCGATAGTGTTCAGTATTTACAACACTTTGACTTGAAACCTGAGAGCCCGGTCGGCCCTGCATTTTGCATACAACCCATCAGCTCCCGGAATAGAGCCGTGGCACTCGTTTCAGGTTGCAAAAAATTTGGTAGGGAATGGTTTCAGCTTTTTCCGCGAGTTCGCTGGCAAGAATGTTTTTGCCCCACAACTCGACGGTCGAACCCAGACCGGCTTCGGGCACATCCGTGAGGTCGATGCACAGCATGTCCATCGATACACGGCCGAGCAATTGGCTGCGCTGGCCGGCCACCAGTACCGGCGTGCCGGTGGGTGCATGACGCGGGTAGCCGTCGGCATAACCCATGGCGACGACGCCGATGCGCATCGGTTTCGGGGTGATGAATTTTGCGCCATACCCTACTGGCTCACCGGCGGGCAGTTCGCGTACGCAAATGACTTTGGACTCCACGGTCATCACCGGTTGCAGGCGTGCGGCCAGTGGATGGTCTTGTTCAAAGGGGGTGGCGCCGTAGAGCATCAGGCCGGGGCGCACCCAGTCGCTCGGCACGCTTGGCCAGCCCAGAATGGCAGGCGAATTGCGCAAGCTGACTTCAGCAGACAAGTCGTCACGGGCCGCCAGGAACACCGCCACCTGCTCGACGCTGCGCAGGCTGTCCAGTTCATCGGCGCGGGCGAAGTGGCTCATCAGCACAATCTTCGCGACTTTGCCGCTGGCTTGCAGGCGTTGGTAAGCGCTTTTGTACTCGCTTGGGTGCAGGCCGACGCGGTGCATGCCGGTGTCGAGCTTGAGCCACACCTGAATCGGCTTGGCCAGTGTGGCCTGCTCGATAGCATCGAGTTGCCACAGCGAATGCACGACGCACCAAAAGTCATGTTCGACGATCAGCGGCAGTTCATCGGCTTCAAAAAAACCTTCGAGCAGCAGAATCGGCGCGCGAATACCGGCGGCGCGCAGTTCCAGTGCTTCTTCGATACAGGCCACCGCGAAACCATCGGCCTCGGCTTCCAGGGCTTGGGCGCAACGCACGGCGCCGTGGCCGTAGGCATCGGCCTTGATCACCGCGAGGGCTTTGGCCCCCGTCACTTCACTGGCCAGTTGGTAGTTGTGTCGCAGGGCTTGAAGGTCGATCAGGGCACGGGCTGGGCGCATGGCGGCAGGCTTCTAACGGCAGTTGAATAAAAAAACGGTGCGTACCGCGGCGTTAACCGCGTACCGCACCGCAAGAGGGACTTTGCTTGGCGACGGTGACGTTATGGCAGTGCAGCCACTACCGACAACTCCACCAGAATCTCGGGTTCGCACAGTTTGGCTTCTACGGTGGCGCGGGCCGGTTGCACGCCTTTTGGCAGCCACTTGTCCCACACACTGTTCATGCCCGAGAAGTCGGCATCAATGTCTTTGAGGTAGATGGTCACCGACAGAATGTGGCTTTTGTCGGTGCCTGCCAGGTCCAGCAAACGCTCGATGTTTGCCAGGGTTTCGCGGGTCTGCTGCTCAACCCCTGCGTTCATGTCGTCGCCGACTTGCCCGGACAGGTAAACGGTACCGTTATGAGCCACGATCTGGCTCATGCGTTCATTGGTGAGCTGGCGCTGGATTGCCATGTTTTGCAGTCTCCTGGTGGTTGCCGTAACGAGAAATATCGAGGCCTTCGGCGCTGATTTGTGGGGTCTTTTTGGCCATCACGTCAGCGAGGAAGCGACCAGAGCCGCACGCCATGGTCCAGCCGAGTGTGCCATGACCGGTGTTCAGGAACAGGTTTTTGAACGGGGTCGCGCCCACAATCGGTGTGCCGTCCGGGGTGGCTGGACGCAGGCCGGTCCAGAAACTGGCCTTGCTCAAATCGCCGCCCTGAGGGTAAAGATCGTTGACGCACAGTTCCAGGGTTTCGCGCCGTTGTGGCTTCAGCGACAGGTCAAACCCGGCGATTTCCGCCATGCCGCCGACGCGAATGCGGTTGTCGAAACGGGTGATCGCGATCTTGAAGGTTTCGTCCAGAATGGTCGAGGTCGGGGCCATGGCCGGGTTGGTGATCGGGATGGTCAGCGAGTAACCCTTGAGCGGGTAAACCGGCGCCTTGATACCCAGCGGCTTGAGCATTTGTGGCGAGTAGCTGCCCAGGGCCAGCACGTAGCGGTCAGCGGTTTCGAGCTTGCCGTCGATCATCACGCCATTGATGCGATCGCCTGCGTAGTCCAGGCGCTGAATGTCCTGGCCAAAGCGGAATTCGACACCCAGTTGAATGGCCATTTCAGCCAGGCGGGTGGTAAACATCTGGCAGTCGCCAGTTTGGTCATTCGGCAGGCGCAAGGCGCCGGACAGAATGTTGGTGACGCTGGCCAGCGCCGGTTCAACACGGGCGATGCCTTCACGGTCGAGCAGCTCAAACGGCACGCCCGACTCTTTGAGTACGGCGATGTCTTTGGCTGCGCCGTCCAGTTGCGCCTGGGTGCGGAACAGTTGCGTGGTACCGAGGTTGCGGGCCTCGTAGGCAATGCCGGTTTCTGCGCGCAGTTCATCGAGGCAGTCACGGCTGTACTCGGACAGACGCACCATGCGCTCTTTGTTCACGGCATAACGGCTGGCGGTGCAGTTGCGCAGCATCTGCGCCATCCACAGGTATTGGTCGATGTCGCCAGTGGCCTTGATCGCCAACGGTGCGTGGCGCTCCATCAGCCACTTGATGGCTTTGAGCGGCACGCCCGGCGCGGCCCACGGTGAGGCATAGCCAGGTGAAACCTGGCCGGCGTTGGCAAAGCTGGTTTCCATTGCCACGGCAGGCTGACGGTCTACCACGACCACGTCGAACCCGGCTCGGGCCAGATAATAGGCGCTGGCTGTGCCAATCACGCCGCCACCCAATACCATAACGCGCATATTTTTATCCCTCATCGCGGCCCGCCGCAGACGTTTATTATTCAAAGCGAAGATGCGCGCAGTATAAGAAGCTTTAGCCAGTGAGTTTCACTGTATAACCAGCTATATTTGGCGACAATTCTCGGCCAAAACGCTTTTGACAAAGGAGAATCTCCTATGCGTACAAATCACCAAACAAAGCGTGAATTAGACAAGATCGACCGCAATATTTTGCGCATTCTGCAGGCCGACGGGCGCATCTCGTTTACCGAGCTGGGCGAGAAAGTCGGGCTGTCGACCACGCCCTGCACCGAGCGCGTACGCAGGCTGGAGCGCGAAGGGATCATCATGGGCTACAACGCCCGGCTCAACCCGCAGCACTTGCAAGGCAGTTTGCTGGTGTTTGTCGAAATCAGCCTCGACTACAAGTCTGGCGACACTTTTGAAGAATTCCGACGCGCCGTGCTGAAACTGCCCCACGTGCTGGAGTGCCACCTGGTGTCCGGTGACTTCGACTATTTGGTCAAGGCGCGGATCAGCGAGATGGCCTCGTACCGCAAACTGCTGGGCGACATTTTGCTCAAGCTGCCCCACGTGCGGGAGTCCAAGAGCTACATCGTGATGGAAGAAGTCAAAGAAAGCCTGAACCTGCCGATTCCGGATTGAGGCTGTAGGAGCGAGCTTGCCTCGCGATCTTTTAACGGTCAAAAGATCGCGAGGCAAGCT